>CAIYRG010000113.1 GCA_903928515.1 uncultured Alphaproteobacteria bacterium
ATCTGGCGCAGCAAAATCACTATCTGCTCCGCGCTAAAACGCTTCTTCGGCATAACCAGGTTCCTTTCCAAGTCAGTTTCTATCAAACCGCTTGGTACAAAAAGACCCAGTCAGGTCACGTCCCTGACTGCTCTTTGAAGGATCGTGCCAAGCATACCCGCGTGGGGATCAGCTTATATACTTCGGTTGGTATAGAGTATGACGGCAGTGGAACCCGTCGGGGTGCTTTCCTTCGCATGCGTCAGGCAGAGAATGCTATTAGGCGCATCATGCGCAATGGGCAGCCTGAGAACCTCGTGCCGTTTCCAATCGCTAGGACGTTGAAAGGCAGAAATTAGAGTTGCCGATCCGGTTCGCGAAATTACCTTTATTTACCTTTTTTCGCATCCCTGGCCGCATTCTTACTGGGCCGTTTTGGTGGTGGGGATGACTAGTATCTTTCGGGATGTTCGCGCTTGTCCTGCTCGATATTTTGTAGGGCGACGGCGCCTTGGCAGAATTTCTCGAGCGTCACGCCCGATGAACCCACCCAGTTACCGAATCCCTTTTCGGCCAAGCAGTTTTTAAAATCTGGATTACCAGCGTACACGGTATCGTCTGCACACTTTGCCTCAATCCGTTTCGCAATCCTGGCTCTCTCGGTGGCAGAAAATCCGGCGAGATCATTGTATGCGCTGTTTTGGATGCAAGAATTGTAAGCGGCAGCTCGTTCCTGCTCTTGCGCCTTTTTATCGTCTCCGCATGAGCTCAGAAGAACACCCGAAAGGGTGATGGCCATGGCGCGGCCGGATATCTCAAATCTCATCGGTCCCCCATCCTGGTGATCGGGGAGTTGATAACCTCACGATAGCAAGGCGCACGAGCCTTTAGGCTTTCGCCCTGAACATACGCTCGTGCCTCCTCGACCCTATGGGTGGAGGAGTGCTGTTGCGGCCGCACACAAGCCGCTATCGTGAGGGGTTATCACGCCCCAGCCAGCAGAGCTGGCTTGGCGCAGTTATCCATTGCCGGGAGCGGTCTGTCGAGAGCGACGGACCTTCCTAGCGGCCCAACGGGGCCTCTACCTTCGCCCTGCTTACAGCCTGCACAGCCGTCCAGCCCATAGGGGAACTTCGTCTTCCGCTTAATAGGAATGCGTGGGTATGGGATGTGCAGAAATGCGCAGGCGATCGTAATGGCGTTCGATGCTTTGCGTGATCTGCGGCCGGATCAGAATAACTTGCGCTTTTCCCGCACGATTTCAGTCAGAAAGTCCATCACCGCGCGGATATTCGCCAGTTTTCGGGAATCGGGGTGGACCGACATCCAATAGGTGCGCTTTTCTTCGATATCGCTGCCTAAGACCCTCGCAAGGTTGTTATCAGATGCTGCTTGGTACAGCGGAATAATGCCGATTCCAGCGCCCGAGATCATGGCAGCATATTGTGCCAGGATGTCAGTGGCGCGGAAACCGGCCCGCGCGACCGATGTGATCCGGTGCATATAGCGCTGCTCGTCCATGTCAATCATGTCGCCAATGTACCAGATCACGTTGTGCTGCTGCAGATCTTCAACCGTCAGGATCGGCGGATATTTCTGCAGATAGCTATGGCTTGCGAACAGGCCCAATCGGTAATCGGTCAGTTTTTGGACGATGACTCGGCTCTGCGACGGACGGTGCAGCGATACGGCAATGTCGGCATCGCGCTTTAAAAGGCTGATATTGCGCGCCTCTGATACCAGTTCGAGCTTCAGGTCCGGAAAGCGTTCCTTTAGAAGATTTACACGCGGGCAAACCAGCCACGCGCCAAATGCTTCGCGGGTTGCCAACCGCACCTTGCCGGCCAGGCTGGTACCGGCAACCTTGACGTTCTGCTCGGCGTGAAGGGCTTCCTGCTCCATGCGTTCCGCCCGCGCCAAAAAAATGCGGCCGGTAGATGTTAGCGTAATTCCGGTCGGCGAACGTATCACGAGCCGTGCACGCAAATGCGTCTCCAACGCGGTCAGCCGACGGGCCGCTGTGGTGTGATTGACCCCAAGGCTTTGTGCCGCTGAAGCAAATCCGCCTTGTCGCGCCACCGCGAGGAAGATTCTGACGTCGTCCCAGTTCATCACCTTGTCTCCCTCGGACTGACCACTGCCACAAATACCCGGTGTGCATATTTGCACATGCCATATTCATATTTGTGCCTTTTGTCCGCAAGCGGCGTCACATTATGATTTTGGCAACGCTGTCAAAAATAGGCGGCGAGGGAGCGCCAGGGGCTGAATTTCAGCCACGAACACCGACACCGCGGTCTCGCAGTTGCAGCAATGCAGATGCGAAACCGTGCACGGGGAACATTTTTCAAACGGCCACGGCCGTTTACCAGGAAGGTAAGCCATGAAAACGAGAATTACACTGCTGCTGCTGGGCGTCAGCACGCTGGCGCTCAATAGCGCTGCTTTGGCGCAGGATGTCGCGGAAGTCGAACAGGTCACCGTCACGGGCAGCCGTGTTGCCCGTCAAGGTTTCGAGGCACCCACCCCAACGACCGCCATCGGGAGTGTCGAGCTGGAGCAGAAGGCCGCGCTGACGGTCACCGATATCATCGCCGAGATTCCGTCTCTGGCGCCGAACCAAAACAACAACAATTCTCAGAATATCGGCCTCACTACCTTCAACCTGCGCAACATCGGTCCTACGCGTACCCTGGTGCTGATTGATGGAATGAGGGTCGAGGACACCAGCCCCACCGGCGGCTTCAACGTGAATGTGATCCCGGCCCAGTTGATCAGCCACATCGATATCGTTACCGGCGGCGCTTCGGCTGCTTATGGCTCGGACGCCATTACCGGTGTCGTCAACGTTTCACTGGCTCCCCAAATGACCGGCGGCAAAATCGATCTTCAGGCTACCGGCTCAAATTATGGCGACGATCGTGCGCTGTCGGGCAGCCTGACATACGGCCATGGCTTCGCCGGCAACAAAGGACAATTCGTATTCGCTGCTGCCTACTACAACCAGCCCCATATCATTTATGAAGCTGCACGTCCGTGGGGCCGGCAGGCCTGGACCCAATTCACCAATACCAAGGCAGCGGTTGCGGCCGGAGCACCGACTTATACGATCGCGCCAGGCGGCACACTAGCAGAGGAAACGTCTGGTGGGGTGATGATCGTTCCACAGAAGAACGGGGCGGCAACTCAGTATTATCAATTCCTATCGGGCGGCGCTTTAGCGCCTTTCAACCAGGGCTCGCTCTGCGGCGCCACCAATTACTGCCAGAATGGCGACGGCGTTTCAACCGCCACTCAGCCAGCAGCTTCACCGGGCGGTGTTCTACTGCCGAAAGCCGAGCGCTATAACCTTTACACCCATTTTACGTATGATCTGACGCCATCGATCCAATTCTTCGGATCAGTGTTGTTCTCCTCAGATACTGAGACCGGTACTAATGTGCCCAATTACAATAATGGCGACCTTAAGATCGCCACGGACAATTACTACCTCATCAATTCTCCAAACTGGAACCCGGCATCACCCACCGCCTACAATATTAAGAACATCCTCACGGCAGCCAATGGGGGCACGCTACCTGCCAGCTTCAACCTTGGACGCGAAAATTTCGAGGACGGTTCGACGGTCAATGAAGCTCTTACGACGTATATGCGTTATAATGGCGGCGTACAGGGAAAGCTCTCCTGGCTCGGCGACTGGACCTGGGACGCGCATCTGACTTACACGCAGTCACTCTACTACAACCAGTCTTTCAACAACCGCATCCAAACCAACTTCTTCAACGCTGTTGATGCGGTTGCAAATCCCGCTGTCGGCGGCGTCAGCGGCGTCGCGGTAGGAGCCCCAGTCTGCCGTTCGACCCTGACTGCTGCGACCAATGGCTGTGTGCCGATCGACGTCTTCGGTCCCGGCGCAATTAGCCAGTCGGGGCTGGCCTATTACAAGGGCACTTCGTACATCAGGGACGGCGACAACCAGTTCAATTTCGGTGGCAATCTGCGCGGCGACCTGTTCAGCACATGGGCAGGTCCGATTTCAGGCGCCATTGGCGGTGAATACCGTAGGGATTCGATCAACCAGACCTCTGATCCGATTTCGCATGTCCTTGGTTGGCGTCAGGCCAGCGCGCAACCATTTTACGGTGCGAACGAAGTGCGCGAAGGATACGTCGAACTGGTGACACCCTTGACTATCCCGAACTTTCCTTTGATGCAAAAGCTGGAGCTCGATACGGCGGGCCGTATCGCCGATTACGATAGCAGCGGCGCGGCCTTTGTGTGGAAGGCGGGGCTGAACTGGACTCTCATCGACGACATCCGCTTTCGCACAACCTACTCTCGCGACTTTCGGTCGCCGAGCGTCAACGATCTGTACAGTAAGCCGACCATTTCCAACGGCACGGTGGTCCGTGACAGTGTGCAAACAATCAATGGCAATCCCAATGCGAACTATCAAGGCAGCCCTACAATCCAAACGCTGTCGGGCGGCAACCCCAACTTAAGGCCGGAAACCGCCAAGACCTTTACTGCAGGCGTCGTCTTGTCTCCGCGATTCTTCCCTGGCTTCACGACATCCATCGACTATTACAACATAAACATGGGCAACGCCCTCACCACCTTTACCGCACAGAACGTGGTCGATAACTGCGCTGCGGGCAGCGCGCTGTTCTGTGGTGCCATCACCCGTAACTCCGCAAACGTCATCACAGTGGTGCAGTCTTCACAGTTTAACGCCCAGACTTTGAAAGTCAGCGGCGTTGATTTCGAGGCCAGTTATGCCTTTTCATTAAATGACGTTTGGGATGAGATGGAAGGGTCGATCGCTATCGGTGGCCTTGCCTCCTATGCCGAGCACATCACCACCACCGCCAACAGTATCACCCAGGAAAATGCAGGTTTCCTGACAGGCGGAAATTCTTTGCCGAATTGGCGCACAGTGATGTCCACCGTCTACAACAACGGACCCCTTACCGTTAGGCTGCTGTGGGACTACACCGGGGCTGGCCGTTATTCGCCGACCCTCAAGACTGCAGCGGACATCTACCCATATCATTTTGACGGCAGATCCCTGTTCGATCTTTCCGTGCAGTACCAGCTGACTGACTCGCTTCAGTTCTATGGCAAGATCAACAACTTGTTGAATACCGATCCACCGCTGCTCGCAAACAACGCGACCTTAAAGGCGCTCGGCGACAGCTCCTCGCTTTATCCTGAATACGATTTGGGCAGGGTGTTTGGTATCGGTGTGCGCTACACGTGGCAATAACTGGCTGTCATTGCGACGTGGTGGTCGCCTACGACTCATCGAAAATTGATCCGGCCACTCCTTACGACCCGCGTAACAAAGACTACGGGACCAAAGTATGAAAACGACCAGGCGTGAGTTTGTGGTTTTGGGTGCTCTCGCCGCCGCATCCGCGGCTACTCGAGCTCGTGCTGCAACGACTGCG
>CAIYRG010000114.1 GCA_903928515.1 uncultured Alphaproteobacteria bacterium
ACGATTGCCGCGAAGGCCTCACCTGCGTGTTGTCTGTGAAAGTGCCCGACCCGAAATTCTCCAGCCAGACGAAAGACAAGCTCGTCTCCTCCGAAGTGCGCCCCGTTGTGGAAAGCATCGTGATGGAACAGCTCGGGCGTTGGTTCGAAGAACATCCCGCCGAAGCGAAGGCCATCGTCGGCAAGGTGGTGGAAGCCGCTGCCGCGCGCGAGGCCGCGCGTACGGCCGGCGAACTGACGCGCCGCAAAGGCGCGCTGGATGGTATGTCCCTGCCCGGCAAGCTCGCCGATTGTCAGGAACGCGATCCTTCGAAATGCGAGATTTTCATCGTCGAGGGCGACAGCGCCGGCGGCTCGGCCAAACAAGGCCGCAACCGCGCCAACCAGGCGGTGTTGCCGTTACGCGGTAAGATCTTGAACGTCGAGCGCGCGCGCTTCGACAAAATGCTGGGCAGCCAAGAAATCGCCACGCTCATCACCGCACTTGGCACCGGCATCGGGCGCGAAGAGTTCAACCCCGACAAATTGCGCTACCACAAGATCATCATCATGACGGACGCCGACGTGGACGGCGCGCATATTCGCACCCTGCTGCTGACGTTCTTCTATCGCCAGATGCCGGCGCTGATCGAACGCGGCCATCTCTTCATCGCGCAACCGCCCCTCTACAAGGTCGTGCGCAACCGCTCCGAGCGGTATTTGAAGGACGAGCGCGAGCTGGAGAACTACCTCGTCGATGAAGGTGCGAAGGACGTCGCCCTCACGCTGCACAACGGCGAGACTTTGGCCGGTGCCGATCTGGCCGCACTTCTGGTGCGTGCCCGCGCGGCGCGCAGCGCACTCGAAGGCTTCCCGCGCCATTATCCGCGCTTCGTTCTGGAACAAGCCGCCATCGCCGGCGCGCTCAATCCCGATGTCCTGAACGACAAAGCGAAAGCGGCGGAAGCCGCGACCTATATCGCGCGTCGCTTGGACCAGCTTTCGGATGAAACCGAGCGCGGCTGGAAGGGCGAGCCGACATCCGATGGCGGCCTCAAATTCCGCCGCGACGTGCGCGGCGTAACCGAGGCGGTTGCCATCGATGGCGCGCTGATCGCGAGTGCCGATGCACGCAAGCTCGACCGCATGGCGACCGAGTTGCAAGCCGCCTATTTGGATTTGGGCTTGCTGACGCGCCGCGAGGACAAGGTCGAGGTGCGGTCGCCGACGCAGTTGCTGGATGCGATCTTCGAATGGGGCCGCAAAGGCCTGGCGCTGCAACGCTACAAAGGCCTGGGAGAGATGAACCCCGGCCAGTTGTGGGAAACCACGCTGGACGAGAACGCGCGCACGTTGTTGCAGGTGAAGGTGGAGCACGCCGACGAAGCCGACGATCTGTTCGCCAAATTGATGGGCGATGTCGTGGAGCCGCGCCGCGAATTCATCCAAGACAACGCCCTGAATGTCGCCAATCTGGACGTGTAGTTTCCATTACCCTATTGAACATCCATTATGCTTGAAGACTTAAAAGCAAAGAACCGTGTTTGGGCGGCCGGGAAGATCGCGGCCGACCCCGGATTCTTTCAGCGTTTGGTGGGGCAGCAAGCGCCCGAATATCTTTGGATCGGCTGCTCCGACAGCCGCGTGCCGGCCAACGAAATCGTCGGCCTCGATCCCGGCGAGATGTTCGTCCACCGCAACGTCGCAAACCTCGCCCCGCCGCAGGACGCGAATTATCTCTCGGTGCTGCAATTCGCAGTCGATGTTCTTAAGGTGAAGCACATTCTGGTGGTGGGCCATTACGGCTGCGGCGGCGTGGCAGCAGCCATCGATGGCGAGCGCCGCGGCCTTGTCGATCATTGGCTGCACCCGATCCGCGAAATCTATCACGAGCACCATCCCGAACTCAGCGCCCTGCCCGACCATCAGGCGATGCTCAATCGCCTGTGCGAGCGCAACGTCATGCGCCAGGTCCATAACGTCGCCACCGACGTGTTCGTGCAGGACGCCTGGAAGCGCGGCCAAGATTTGAGCGTGCATGGCTGGGTCTATTCGATCGCCGACGGTTTGATCCGCGATCTCAATGTCACGGTCGGGGGACCACATGAACAGAACGCTCCTTCTCGCGGTTAGTCTCAGCTTCATCACCACGCTCGCCCACGCCGATGACGGCGATCTGCGCCCGCTCTGCCCGGATCGCCCCGGCAAGGGCACGTCCGCCTGCACGGTGGATGCGGGGCACTTCCAGATCGAAGTGGACGCATTCGACCAGACCACCAACAGCGATGGCGGTTTCAAAACCACAACCACGATCATCGCCAGCCCGCTTCTGAAATACGGCGTCACCGATACATTCGATATCGAGGCTGGCATCGCGCCCTACATCCAGAACAAGGCCGAAGCTTTCCACAGCGCGCAGAGCGACAGCGGCGTGGGCGATCTGTATCTGCACGGCAAATGGATGCTTTCCGGCAGCGATGACAAACTCGCCATTGCGCTCGATCCGTATGTGAAAGTGCCGACCGCCGGTAAGAACATCGGCAACGGCGCGGTGGAAGGTGGCGTGGCGTTGCCGCTCTCCTATGCGCTCGACGACACATGGTCGCTTGGCGCCACGCCCGAAATCGACATCCTGAAAGACGCCACCGGCGACGGCCGCCACATTCAGGCCGTGTATGTCGTGGGCCTCGGCCGCTCGTTCGATGGCGGACTTTCGGCGGGGGCGGAAATTTGGGGCTCAACCAATTTCGATCCCGCAGGTAACACGCAGGAATATTCCTTCGACATCTCCGCCGCGTGGCAGCCCGAAAGCCTGCACGACGTGCAATTCGACGGCGGCGTGAATTTTGGGCTGAACAGCAACACGCCCGATACGCAGTTTTATTTCGGCATCTCGAAGCGGTTCTGAGACACCTGGAAAAACCGTCACAAACAAATCCTATCTTCGCTAGAATGGGGTTTGTGAGAACGCAGGTGACGACACGAAAATTCGCTTTGGCGGCACGCGCATCCGTAGCGTTTCTCGTGCTGCTGGCGAGCGAAGGCGCGGCGTTCGCCTGGGGCGCGACGGGCCATCGCGCAATCAGCGAAGCAGCCATTCGTGGCCTTCCCTCTGATATCCCCGCCTTCTTGCGCACGGATGACGCCGTGCGCTTCATCGGCGAAGTGGCGCGCGAGCCGGATCGCTCCAAAGGCAGTGGCCCCCCGATGGATATCGACAACAACCCCGGCCACTACATCAATCTCTCCGACGATTTGAAGGTTTCGGGCATCAACTTCGCGGGTGGCGGGAAGGTTACGGTCGGGCCTCCCTTCACGCCGTTGCCTGACACGCGCGAGGCCTTCGACACTCTGCTGCGGGCTTCGAACCTCACACAATACCGGACAGGCTATCTGCCCTATTCCATTCTCGACGGCTGGCAGCAGGTGAAAGTGGGTTTCGCCTATTGGCGTGCCGACACCGCGGCCATGCGCTTCGCCAAAACCGATGCCGCGCGGCACTGGCTGGACGAAGACCGCGCACTACACGAACGCCTCGCGATACGCGATGTGGCCTATTGGTCGCATTTTGTGGCCGATGCCAGCCAGCCCTTGCATGTGACCGTTCACGCCAATGGCTGGGGCGATTTACCAAACCCCGAGAACTTCACCACCGCCAACACGCTACACGCACAATTCGAAGGCGCTTTCGTGCGCGCCAATGTCAGCGAGGCGGATATTTCAAAAGCGATGATGCCCTTTCGCGATTGCAGTTGCGCGATGCCCGAACGCGTCGTGACGTACATCGCCGCCACGCACGCACAAGTCTTGCCGCTTTATCGCCTCGACAATGCACACGCTTTCGATGCCAACAGTGCTGAGGGTAAAGCCTTCGTCGTGACGCGGCTCGCAGCGGGCGCATCGGAATTGCGCGACATGATTGTGATGGCGTGGACGGCCAGTGAAGACAATTCGGTCGGCTTCCCGGCGCTCAAAGTGCGCGATATCGAAGCGGGATCGATCGATCCGCTTGGCAATCTGCAAGGGCTGGATTAAGCGTTCGCCAATTCCATATCCGGCACCGCACGCTCGCGCCGACGCAGCGCGCGGCGTTTCCACCACACGGTGAAGCCGGTCACGGCCGTCGCCGCAGGTGTAATGCCGGAAAGAAACACCAGGAACGTCCACAACCATCCCGTGCCAGCGGCAAAATGCAGCGAGTATTGGAGATTCATGAACCGCTCGGCGGCTGGATAGGTGGAAGGATTGTCCACCGTCATCAGCCCCGGTTCATTCTTGTCGAACGTCACGGCGATGGGCGGAAAACTCGGCGCCCACCCGCCCGGCTCCATCTGCACATTATAGCGAATCCCGGCACTTCCCGGCGGCTGTAGCGCCACGATGCGCGCGTTCGGAAAAACTCTTTGCGCCAATTGCATCGCCTGCTCGCCCGATATGGGCCACGCCACCGGGATCGGGCGCTGATCGAGCGACACATCTTGCGCCGGCAAAAATGTTTTCATCATTTCGCCGAAGCCTTGCGGGAAGGCGAGATACACGCCGCTGAAACCGAGAAAGAAGAACATCGGCAAGCCCCAGACGCCGATGGCGTGATGCAGATCCAGATGCAGCCGCAAACCGCGTGTGCCACGCCGCACGAGAAAATTGTTTTTCCATTGGCCGTTTTTCCAATGGTCCCATGTGGGCCACCACAAGATCATGCCCGATAGCGCCATCAACATCATGCCGATGCCCATCCAGCCCACCACGCGCAGGCCGAGGCCGGAGGGCAATTCCAGAAATTCGTGCATGTCGGTGAATATCGTCATCACCGGCCCGCGGCGCAGGATCGGATAGGCTTCGCCGAGCGGCTGTAACGTGACGGGATCGATGAAGATGCCGACCGTTTTGCGCGGGCGATTGGAGACATTGATCTCGACTTCCGCCGGGCGATGCGCGCTTTCGGGAAAGGCGATCCAGGCAACATCGGCTGTGGTGCCGATGGCTTTCTGCGCAGCCGCGCCGATGGCAACGACGGATTGCATCGGGCCATCGCTGGCGCGCGGCGCTTGGTAATAGAGAATTTCACGCTGTGCGAGCAGCGCGCTGCCCGAGAGACCGATGAGGATGATCGGGATCGCCAAGGCCGCACCCATCCAGAGATGGATGTCGAGCAGCACTTTGCGAAAGCCCAATCTCATCCGAGCGTTTCCCTCAATTGTTGGCCCCCACCAGCCAGCAGGCGGCGGGTGGCGCGATGCCCTCGGGGCCTGCGAATTCCTGCAGCCGCGCTTTCACCAGCGCGCGGATTTTGTCCTTCAGCGCAGTATCGACCTCCACCAGCGCCCGCGCCAGAGGGCCTATGCTCAAGGCCTGCGTCACGGCCTCTTGCGAATCCGCGCCCAGCCACATCCTGGTTTCGAGTTTTTCGATGCGGATGTTTTTGAAACCGGCATTTTCCAGAATGGATTTGGTGCGTGCCGCATCGGCGAAGGCGAACGGCCCCGGCGCCAGCGGATCGGCCGGCGGTTGCGGCGGCAATAGCGGCTTGCCGATTTCCATCGGCACGCGCGACCACGCATTTTCCGCCAGAGGCCGCCAGCACACGAAGGCCAGCCGCCCTCCCGGCTTCAGCGCCGTGCGGATGTTGGTGAAGGCGGATATGGGATCGGCGAAGAACATCACGCCGAAGCGCGATGCCACCAAATCATGTTCCGGCGCGAAGCGCGTGGTTGCCGCGTCGGCTTCGACGAACGTGACATTTGCGCCAGCCGGTTTGGGGCGCGCGCGCGCAATCTCCAGCATCGGCTTGGAGACATCGACGCCCGTCACCGCGCCCGTTGGGCCGACAGCTTGCGCATAGGCGATGCTGGTGCCGCCCGAACCGCAGCCGATATCGAGAACACGCTCGCCCGATTTGGCCACCGCAAAGGGCAGCAGCGCGGCGGTGATATCCGCCATGCCGCGTTCCAATTGCGGTTGGTATTTCGCCCAGCGTTCGCCCGCGAGCCCATTCCAGTATGCGATTTGATCGGCATTCTGTTCGGGCACGGGCAACTTCCTTGTTTTACTTCTTCGACGCCTTGCGTTTGCGCATCGCCAGCGTGCGCAGGCGCAGCGCGTTCAGCTTGATGAACCCGGCCGCGTCTTTCTGATCGTACGCGCCTTGGTCGTCCTCGAACGTCACCAAATCCTGGCTGTAAAGCGAGTTCGGCGAAGAACGGCCCGTGACGATGACGTTGCCCTTGTAGAGCTTCAACCGCACCGTGCCGTCGACAAATTCCTGGCTCTTGTCGATCAAGGCTTGCAGCATCTCGCGCTCGGGCGAGAACCAGAAGCCGTTGTAAATCAACTCGGCATAGCGCGGCATCACTTCATCTTTGAGATGCGCCGCACCGCGATCCAGCGTAACGGATTCGATGGCGCGATGCGCCTGATACAAAATCGTGCCGCCCGGCGTTTCGTAGATGCCGCGCGACTTCATGCCGACGAAACGGTTTTCCACCAGATCGATACGGCCGATGCCGTTGGCCTTGCCCAGCGCGTTCAACTGCGTCAGCAGCGATGCGGGCGACAACTTTTTGCCGTCGATGGAAACGGCATCGCCCTTCTCGAAACCAACCTCAATGGTCGTCGCTTTGTCGGGGGCTTCCTCAGGCGAAAGCGTGCGCTGGAAGACGATAGACTCGGGCTCGACATTCGGGTCTTCCAGAACCTTGCCCTCGGAAGACGAATGCAGAAGGTTCGCATCCACCGAGAACGGCGCGTCGCCGCGTTTGTCTTTGGCAATCGGGATTTGATGCGCTTCAGCAAACGCAATCAGCTTCGTGCGGCTGGTGAGATCCCATTCGCGCCACGGCGCGATGATTTTGATGTCGGGCTTCAAGGCATAATAACCGAGTTCGAAACGGACCTGATCGTTGCCCTTGCCGGTGGCGCCATGGGACACGGCATCAGCGCCGGTCTTCTCGGCGATCTCGATTTGCTTCTTGGCGATCAGCGGGCGCGCAATCGACGTGCCGAGCAGATAGATGCCCTCGTACAGCGCGTTGGCGCGGAACATCGGAAACACGTAATCGCGGACGAATTCTTCGCGCAGGTCTTCGACGAAGATGTTCTCGGGCTTGATGCCCAGCAGCTCGGCCTTCTTGCGCGCGGGCTCCAGCTCTTCGCCCTGGCCCAGATCGGCCGTGAACGTCACCACCTCGCAGCCATATTCCGTCTGCAGCCATTTCAGGATGACCGAGGTATCCAGCCCGCCCGAATAGGCGAGAACCACCTTTTTTACGCCGCTTTGCACCATTTTCCGCTTTCCCAAGAACGGTCCCCGTCTATCGGATAGCGGGGCTTGGGACAAGTTTGGGGGACAAAGAGGAGCCCTTTAGGCTAGAGTTTTTCCAAGCCGCGTGCGGAGGGCTGGCATACCAGCTCCGGGAAAATGCGGCTGAGGGAGGCACAAATGCGGTTTTCGTTTGTGACGCCGCTTGTCTGCGGCGCAGCGCTGGCTTCGGGCCTGGGGATGAGCCCCGCCATGGCGCATCATTCATACGCGATGTTCGATCGCACCAAGAAGCTCACCATCCAAGGCACCATCGCCAAATACGAATTCACCAACCCGCACATCTATATCTGGCTCTACGTGAAGAACGCCGAGGGCAAATACGACACCTACGCCATCGAAGGCGGGTCGTCGCAGATGCTGGCGCGTGTGGGCTGGAACGGCACCACCGTTGTGGCCGGCGAGAAGGTGAGCATCGATTACAACCCGCTGAAGGATGGGCGCACGGGCGGCTATTTCGTGCATCTGGCGAAAGCTGACGGCACGCAAATCAGCGGCGATGGCGCGGCCGGCCAAGGCAATGGCCGATTGCCGGGCAGTGCGGGCGAAGCGCAAAAAGCCGAAGAAGCCGCGAAGGCGGCGAGCGGCCAATGAGGAAACTCTCTTTGATGTTGGGCGCGAGCGCTGTGGCGCTGGCGTTCGCAACCGCTGCCTATTGCGCCGATGCGCCAAAAGCGAAGGCCAATTACACCGCACTCAACGCCCTGCCCGATTGGTCAGGTTCGTGGAGCGACATGGATTGGGAGAGTGCCGCCGGCACGCCGCGCGCGACCGGCTATGGCGTAAAATATCCGCTCAAGCCCGACGCCGAGAAGAAGTTTCTCGACATCCGAAAAGTCGCGGCAGCGGGTGGCGAAACCACGGCGCGCACGCAGAATTGCAAGCCGCCGATTTTCGTCGGCACGATGGGCGGGCCGGAATCCTACACAGAGTTTTTGTTCACGCCGGGCCGCGTGACGATCACCGACGAGGAAATGCGTATCCGCCGCATCTACACGGACGGCCGCAAGATTCCGGCGAACGCGCTGCAAGACCCGACCTATCAGGGCTTTTCCATCGGACATTGGGAGGGGCAAACTTTGGTGGTGGAGACCGCCGGAATCCACCCCACCAACGAGGTGGTGCGCAATGTGCCCGGAGGCAAAGGCATTCATGTGGTGGAGCATATTCACCTGAAAGACCCGAACACGCTGCAAGTGGATTCGTTGGTGGATGCACCGGAGGTTTTCACGCAAGCCTATACGGTGACGAAATTCTACAAACGCCACGCCGATTACGAGATGCACGAGTTCGATTGCGATGCGAACAATCGCGACGTGAACGCGCAAGGCCATCAGCAATTCGACCTGACACCGCCGTCGGATCTCCCGCCCCCGCCGAAGGATTGAATACCCGAAAATGGATTTTCTAACGTTTTTATCCAAGATAATTCCCGCACTGGCTTGGCCAGCGGCGACCACATTTTTTCTACTTCTACTCAAAGATAAAATCGGAGACCTGGCGCTCGCCTTAGCCGCACGGATTAAACGGGCGAAGTTTCCTGGTGGCGAAATAGAGTTCGCAGAGAAGCTCGATGAAGTAAAAAAAGAAACTGAAACGCTGGAGGCGAAGACAGAACAGAGGGAATCTGCTCGAAAAGATGATGAGCCTATTACGGCGGATGATCCCTATCTGAGACTCGCAGAGGTATCACCCCCCGCCGCAGTATTGGAGGCGTTCAAGCAGTTACGGGCCGACATCATGGAAAATCGACACTATTTCCCTAATATAAAAAGCAGCGACGCTATGGCGTACGTTCAAGCGCTACACGATGCCAATGCAATAGGAGCTGATATTGTTCAGCTTTTCGCACGAGTAAGGAATCTACGTAACTTTGCTGTCCACGCAAGAAATCCTGATATTTCGCTTAGCCAAGCGTTGGAATATCGCGAACTATGCAGGACCCTTAGCAATCATTTTGCTCAAGCATTTGCGCTGGTAGAGAACGTGAGACAGGGACCCGTCGATGAGCCCCCGCATTTCTAACGTGCAGACCGCGCGTCACTAGCAATGCGTATTAATGCGGCATCCGCTGAAGTTCGGCGGAACGCAATTCTGCCATGCGGGTTGAGGCGCGTTCTTTCACGCTCTCGGATTTCAACTGGCCGCAGGCCGCCATGATGTCGCGTCCGCGCGGCGTGCGTACCGGCGAGGCATAGCCCGCGTTGTTCACATACTCGGCGAATTTCTCGATCTGCTCCCAATCGGAACATTCGTAGGGCGCGCCGGGCCAGGCGTTGAACGGGATCAGATTGATCTTGGCGGGAACGCCCGCGATCAATTTCACCAGCGCTTTCGCATCCGCCAGGGAATCGTTCACGCCTTTCAGCATCACATATTCAAAGGTGACGCGGCGCGCGTTCGAGACACCGGGATATTCGCGCACGGCGGTCATCAATTCGGCAATCGGATATTTCTTGTTGATCGGCACGATCACGTCGCGGATCTCATCGCGCGCGGCATGCAGCGAGATGGCCAACATAGAGCCGATCTCATCGCCTGCGCGCTTGATCATCGGCACGACGCCGGCGGTGGAGAGCGTGATGCGGCGGCGCGACAGCGCCAGCCCGTCGCCATCCTGCACCAGCGCCAGCGCGGCCTTCACATTCTCGAAATTGTAGAGGGGCTCACCCATGCCCATCATCACGACGTTCGTGACCTTGCGGTTCGCGCCCGTGCTGGGCCAATCGCCCAGCGCATCGCGCGCGACCATCACCTGGCTGACGATTTCGTAGGGCGTGAGATTGCGGACGAGCTTCTGCGTGCCGGTGTGGCAGAAGCGGCAATTCAGCGTGCAACCGACTTGGCTTGAGACGCACAGCGTGCCGCGATCCTCATCCGGGATGAACACGGTTTCAAATTCGATGCCGGGTGCGGTGCGCAGCAGCCATTTGCGCGTGCCGTCTTCGGAGATCTGCTGCGTCACGATTTCGGGCCGCGCGACGGTGAATGTCTCGGCCAGCCCTGAGCGGAAATCCTTGGCGAGGTTCGTCATCACGCCGAAATCCGACGCGCCGTGGACGTTAACCCAGTTGTTGAGCTGGCGCGCACGCATGCGCGCGGCCTTCGCGTCCAGCCCCGTTTCCTCCAGGACAGACGTGATTTCCGGGCCGGATAGGCCGATCAGGTTGGTGGGAGCCGTGCTCATCACCCCTTATTTGCAGGCTGCGTCCATCTTCTGCAATGCGGCGGATATGCCGGCCAGCGAATAGGTGTCGTTGGTGGGCACGCCTTTGGACGATGTTCCCGTGATGGACATCTGGGAGCCGTTCTTCATCGTGGCGATAAGCCGCTGTTCTTCAGGCGTTTCCTTGAGCCAGCCGCCGCCTTTGCCCTCTTTGTCGTTGCGCGAGAAGAAATCGAACTTGTCGGCGCCAATGGTGACGCGCGGCGCGGTCTCATCCTTGTAGGCGTAACCCGGCACGATGCTGGGCTCGTGGGTCACGTCTTTGCCCGGCCAGGACGAAATCAGGAAGAACGCCGTATCGTGGCGGGAAGGGTCTTCCGGTTGCACGCTCTTCGGCTGGGAGAGGATGTAGCAATATTGCGACGCACCGCTGCCGTTGGAATAGGCATACCAATCGTTGAACTTGCCGAGCAGCAACGGGCCGCCGGTGGACGAATTCGTCGGCTTGGCAGCCGCCGGTTTCGCGGGCGCCTTGGCGGCAGGTTTGCTGGCCGCAGGTTTGCCGGCCGCGGGCTTAGCGGTGGCCGCAAAAGCGGGCGCAGCAGCGCTCAAGCCCAGCGTGCCAGCGGCAGCGAGCGCCAACGTGAGAGATAGCGACAGCGAAATCTTCGTGTGCAACGGAAGCATCATCGTGGGAATTCGACCTTTCCAGTTTGCCCCCGGACCCATCAAATCTATTGCGTCGTTTAGACCATGATTTGGGCAGGAATTTGAAGGCAGATGTTTTTCTGTAATTTTTAGCCTTTTCGCGCGATCGGCGCGCCCCAGCGATGCGGCGGCGGAACTTCCTCCGCGATGCGCGGTTTCGGCCCGCCGGTGGCGACGGGGCGCTCGGCAAACTGGCCCATCGTCAGCGACCGATCATAGAGCGTGATGGCGCCCGCCATGCCGACATTGATCGAGAACCGCATGGGGATCTTCACCACATGGGCGCAACGCGCCAGCACGCCTTGCGAAAGGGACATGCGCTCGGCCCCGAACACATAGGCCGCGCGCAGCGGATGGCGGAAGCTGGGCAGGTCGATGGCGTCCTCGGTGATCTCCACGCCCACAAGCTGGCAGCCCACAGGCAGTCGCAAATCCTCCGCCTTGGCATGATGATAGATCGGCAGATGGCCGCCGGCGCGCGAGGTGTCGGATTGGGCATCCGACATTTTCACTTTGGAATCCACCGTGAAGAAGAAACTTGCGTCGAACGCGTGCGCGATGCGCAGCAGATTGCCGAGATTCATCGGCTTTGAAATGCCGTCCACGCCAACCGCAAAATATCCGCGCATTCGAGCCTGATCTTCCCCCGCCCCGCTTCTCGCAAGCGATTCCTCTCTTTATCCTCTTCCGCGGAGTTTGCGTAGAGAATGACAATGACCAATCCGGTTCTGGTGGAAATCACGCGCGGACAGCTTGTGGAAAGCGTGCATCGCGGCTCCCTGGCGATTGTGGACGCCAAAGGCCGCGTTGTGTTCGGGATGGGCGACGTGACCGGCCTCGTCTATCCGCGCTCGGCACTGAAGCCGGTGCAGGCATTTCCGCTCGCCGTGTCGGGCGCGCTCGCCGAATTCGGCTTGAGCGACGTGGAACTGGCGCTGGCCTGCGCCTCGCACACCGGCATGCCTCTGCACACCGAACGCGTGGCGGGATGGCTGGCGCGATTGGGGTGCTCGGAAGCCGATCTGTATTGCGGGCCGCACGCACCCACCGACCGCACCACCGATCAGGCGCTCATCCGCGCGAACGAAAAGCCCTGCCGGCTGCACAACAATTGTTCCGGCAAGCACACGGGGTTCCTGACGCTGGCCAAGCATATCGGCGCGCCGCTGTCCGGCTACGCACAGCCCGATCATCCCGTTCAACAACGCGCGCTCGCCGCGTTGCGCAAGCTCTCCGGCTATGACGGTGAGATCGTCACAGGCGTGGACGGTTGCGCTGCGCCGAACTTTGCGATTCCGCTCACTGCGCTCGCGAGCGCGTTGGCGAAACTCGGCGCGCCTGACGGTCTGCCCGCGGAAGAACGCAATGCCGCGCACGCCATCTGCCGCGCCATCGCCGCGCATCCGGATTTGCTGCAAGGACCGGGACGCCCCAACACCGCAATGATCGAAGACACCAAAGGCCGAGCCTTGGCGAAGACCGGCGCGGAAGGCGTGTATGCCGCGATCATCCCGGAACACGGGCTGGGCATTGCACTGAAGATCGATGACGGCACGACGCGTGCGTCGGAAACGGCGATGGCCGCCATTCTGGTGCAGGCGGGTTTGGCTTCGCCCGAGAGCAGCACAGGCAAACTCGCGCATGGGCCGTTGAAAAATACGCGCGGTGAGGTGGTGGGAGAACGTCGCGCGGCTGCGGCTCTTATAAAGAAACTCTTCTAGCTTCTCCCGGTCCGCCACTGTCACGGCCCGCAAAAGCGTGCCGCCCAAACGATTGCATATCGTCATTTGGATAGCCCGCTTTGGCGGGCCATGACATTGCCTCTCGTGAACAAAAGCAGCAGAAATCAGCGCGGCGTCTCTTCGACGGAGCCTAGTGAGCTTTGTCTTCCACCTTGGCTGGCTCGATATCCTGGATCACACAAGTCTGACGGATACCGTTCTGGCGGAAATCGATGGTGTCGCCCTTCTCGATGCAGATCGAGCCGCCATGGCCGCCGAATTGCAAACCTTCGGCGAACTGCAACCCGATGCAGCGACCCATCAACGTCAGATTATATTTGTCGCTGACATTGGAGTTCACGACCATGTGCTGATTGTCGGTGACATCCCAGCCGTGGATCGTGCCCTTCTGCAGGCAGACTTGCGCGGCCGAGCTTGGGCTTACGAAGCCCATGGCCAGTAGAGATGCAAAACAGACGGCGGTAACAAGACGAGCGGTCATCGCGCTTCTCCTCGGAGGATTCGAGCCCCTTCAGTATACGCGCAAGCCCGTCGAATGGTTGACCCGCCTTATTCCGCTGCCGGTTTGTTAATGTAGATCTCCGAACCGCTGGCCAGGAATTCTTGCGATTTCTTCGCCATCGCGGCCCGGATTTCG
>CAIYRG010000115.1 GCA_903928515.1 uncultured Alphaproteobacteria bacterium
ATATAAACCCGCATTTCCCCACGCCTCGAATTTATAGACGCTTCTGACGATCTTGCCGCTGCAAGTTCGAGAGGCGTTTCATGTTCGACATTCTCGCGATCCTGGCCGGCATCGCCCTGTTCCTCGCCTGCGCCGCTTACGTCGCCTTCTGCGAGAGGGCCTAAGCGATGATCTTCGATTACGCGCTGGGCGGGGCGGTGACGCTCGGCATCCTCGGCTATCTCGTCTTCGCGCTTATCCGCCCCGAACGGTTCTGAGGGCGCAATGACACTCAACGGCTGGATTCAAATCCTCATCTTCTCGGCCATCGTGATCGCGATCACGCGGCCGCTCGGCGGCTACATAACGCGCGTGTTCGCGGGCGAGCGGACTTTCTTATCGCCGCTGCTGCGGCCTCTTGAACGCGCTATCTACACGGTCTCTAGCATCGACGAAGACGAAGAGCAGCATTGGCTGACCTACGCCTTCGCAATGCTGGCGTTCAGCCTTGTCGGCTTCGTGTTTCTTTATGCGTTGCAACGCCTGCAAGGGATGCTGCCGTTCAATCCGCAAACCCAGACGGGGTTGAGCGAACATCTCGCCTTCAACACCGCCATCAGTTTCGTGAGCAACACGAACTGGCAATCCTACGTGCCCGAAACCACCATGAGTTATCTCACGCAGATGGCCGGGCTCACCTTCCACAATTTCGTGTCGGCCGCGACCGGCATCGCTTTGGCTGTCGCGCTGATCCGCGCGTTTGCGCGGGCATCCGCCAAGACGGTCGGCAATTTCTGGGTCGACCTCACGCGCTGCACGCTTTACGTGCTGCTCCCCGTTTCCATCGTGGTGGGGCTGTTCTTCGTCTGGCAGGGCATGCCGCAAAACCTTTCGCCCTACACGGAAGTCACCACGCTGGAAGGTGCCAAGCAGACCATCGCGCAAGGGCCTGTGGCTTCGCAAGAAGTCATCAAGATGTTCGGTACGAATGGCGGCGGCTTCTTCAACGCCAATTCCGCGCACCCCTATGAGAACCCCAACGCCATCACCAATTTGGTACAGATGGTGCTGATCTTTTCTATCGGCGCGGCGCTCACCAATGTGTTCGGCCGCATGGTGAAGGACGAGCGCCAGGGCTGGGCCATCTTCGCGGTGATGGGAATTCTTTTCCTTAGCGGTGCCGGCGTTCTCTATGCCGCCGAAGCGCAACCCAATCCCGCCTTTGCGTCCCTCCCCATCGATGCAAGCGCCAGCGCATTGCAGGCGGGCGGCAATATGGAAGGCAAGGAGGTGCGCTTCGGCATCGCCAATTCCGCGCTGTTCGCCACGGTGACGACCGATGCCTCATGCGGTGCGGTGAACACCATGCACGACAGCCTGATGCCGCTGGGCGGCGCGGTGCCGCTGGTGAACATGATGCTCGGCGAAATCATTTTCGGCGGCGTCGGCTCTGGCCTCTACGGCATGTTGCTGTTCGCCGTGATCGCGGTGTTCGTCGCCGGGCTGATGGTTGGGCGCACACCGGAATATCTGGGAAAAAAGATCGAGGCCAAAGACGTGAAGATGGCGATGCTCGCCATCCTCATTCTGCCGCTATCCATCCTGGGCTTCACCGCACTGGCGAGCGTGATCGCGCCGGGGCTCGCTGGGCCTGCGAATATGGGCCCGCACGGCTTTTCGGAAATCCTCTACGCCTACACCTCCACCACCGCGAACAACGGCAGCGCGTTTGCAGGCCTCACGGCCAACACCCCATTTTACAACGTGACGCTGGGGTTTGCGATGATGATCGGGCGCTTCCTGATGATCGTGCCGATGCTCGCCATGGCCGGATCGCTGGCGGCCAAGAAGATCGTACCGCCATCCGCCGGTACATTTCCGACGCATGGTGGATTGTTCGTCGGCCTGCTCACCGGCGTGATCCTGATCATGGGCGGCCTCACCTATTTCCCAGCACTGGCGCTCGGCCCGTTCGTCGAGCACCTCGCACTCACCCACATGCAGGTTTTCTAACGTGAACACGATGACCGGAAAACTCCGCGAGCGCTCCAGCCTTGGCGATACCTCCATCGTCGGCCCCGCCATCTGGGAGGCTTTCAAAAAACTCGATCCGCGCGCGATGGCGAAAAACCCTGTGATGTTCGTGGTGGAAATCGTGGCCTGCCTCACCACGATTCTCTTTGTGCGCGATCTGGCGACAGGCGCTGGCGGCTACGGCTTCTCGTTCCAGATCAATCTGTGGCTGTGGTTCACGGTGCTATTTGCGAATTTCGCCGAAAGCGTGGCGGAAGGGCGCGGCAAGGCGCAGGCCGCCTCTCTGCGCAAAACCAAAACCGACACCAACGCGAAGCTGCTGCTCCCCGGTGCGGCACAATGGTCGCCCATTCCGGCCACCGCTTTGAAACAAGGCGATGTGGTGCTGGTGGAAGCCGGAGACCTTGTCCCCAGCGACGGCGAAGTGATCGAGGGCGTCGCCTCGGTGAACGAATCCGCGATCACCGGCGAATCGGCGCCCGTCATCCGGGAATCCGGCGGCGATCGTTCGGCTGTCACCGGGGGCACGCTGGTGATCTCCGATCAGATCAAGGTGCGCATCACGGCGGCGCAAGGCGCTACCTTTCTCGACCGCATGATCGCGCTGGTGGAAGGTGCTGAGCGTCAGAAGACGCCCAACGAGATCGCGCTGAACATCCTGCTCGCGGGCATGACGATCATCTTCGTGTTCGCGGTGGCGAGTATCCCCAGCTTCGCGGCCTATGCCGGCGGGTATCTTTCCGTGCTGGTGCTAGTTGCGTTATTCGTGACATTGATCCCCACCACCATCGGCGCCCTTCTTTCGGCGATCGGCATCGCCGGCATGGACCGTCTGGTGCGCTTCAACGTGCTGGCGATCTCGGGCCGCGCGGTGGAAGCAGCGGGCGATGTGGACACGCTGCTGCTCGACAAGACCGGGACCATCACATTGGGCAATCGCCAGGCCGCGGAATTTCTGCCCTTGCCCGGCGTGGACCCGCGCGATCTGGCGGATGCCGCGCAACTGGCCTCGCTCTCCGATGAAACACCGGAAGGGCGCTCCATCGTGGTGCTGGCGAAAGAGAAATACGGCATACGCGGGCGCGACATGGCGCCGTTGAACGCCAAATTCATTCCGTTCTCCGCACAGACACGTATCTCCGGGATCGATTGCGATGGCTCTTCGGTGCGCAAAGGTGCAGTCGATGCGGTGCTGACCAACACCGGAACCGCCAACAGCGACGCAGCGCGCGCGCTTACCGTCATCTCCGACCAAATCGCCAAAGCGGGCGGCACACCGCTCGCGGTGTCCAAAGACGGTGCGCTTCTGGGCGTGATCTATCTGAAAGACATCGTAAAGGGCGGCATCCGCGAACGCTTCGCCGCACTTCGCAAGATGGGCATTCGCACCGTGATGATCACCGGCGATAATCCACTCACCGCCGCTGCCATTGCCGCGGAAGCGGGCGTGGACGATTTCCTGGCGCAGGCGACACCGGAAGCGAAGCTGAAGCTGATCCGCGACGAACAAGCCAAGGGCAAGCTTGTGGCCATGTGTGGCGATGGCACCAACGACGCGCCCGCGCTCGCGCAAGCCGATGTCGGCGTGGCGATGAACACCGGCACTATGGCCGCACGCGAGGCCGGCAACATGGTGGATCTGGATTCCGATCCCACCAAACTCATCGAGATCGTAGAGATCGGCAAGCAATTGCTCATCACGCGCGGCGCGCTGACCACCTTCTCCATGGCCAACGATGTCGCCAAATATTTCGCCATCATCCCGGCGATGTTCCTGAGCTTCTATCCCCAGCTACAGGCGATGAACGTGATGCACCTGCAAACACCGCAAAGCGCCATTCTGTCGGCCATCATCTTCAATGCGCTCATTATCGTGGCGCTGATCCCCCTGGCCTTGAAGGGCGTGAAATATCGTGCGGTGGGTGCTGCCAACGTGCTGCGCCGCAATCTTTTGATCTATGGCGTGGGCGGCATCGTGGTGCCGTTCGTCGGCATCAAGGCCATCGACATGGCCGTGACCGCCATTGGATGGGCATAAGGAGAACCGTCATGTGGAAACAACTTCGCCCCGCTGTGTTCATCACGCTCTGGCTCGTCATCATCACGGGCGTCCTTTATCCGCTCGGCATGACGGGCGCGGCACAAGGCCTCTTCCCCGATCAGGCCAATGGCAATTTGGTGACGCGTAAAGGCGCGATCATCGGCTCGGAATTGATCGGACAAAATTTCACCACGCCTAAATATTTTCACGGCCGCCCATCTGCCACGAGCGAGCCCGACCCCAAGGATGCCAGCAAGACGATTTCCGTGCCCTATGCGGCCGACAATTCGTCAGGATCGAATCTTGCACCGTCCTCGAAGGCGCTAATCGATCGCGTGACCGGCGACACCAAAACGCTGCAAGCCGAGAATCCGAACACGCCCGTGCCAATCGATCTGGTAACGAGTTCGGCCAGCGGGCTTGATCCTGACATCACGCCGGCCGCCGCCTACTTCCAAGTGCCGCGCGTGGCCAAGGCGCGAGGCCTCAGCGAAGAACAGGTGAAGGCGCTGGTTACCAGCCATATCGAGAGCCGCGCCTTCGGTTTGTTTGGTGAACCGCACGTCAATGTGTTGAAGCTCAACCTCGATCTCGACGGGATGGCGGGGTGAAAGCATGCTGCCAAAGCAACAAATTTTGGCTTAAGCTACGCGCCGAAAGTTTCGGCGCATGAGTGACGACCGCACGCCTTCCGAATCCCGCCCCTCGCCCGATGCGCTGCTACGCCAAGCGCAGCAGGACGCACGCGGACGCTTAAAGATTTTCCTGGGTGCGGCGCCCGGCGTGGGCAAGACCTACGAGATGCTGACGCAAGGCCGCCAAAGGCGGCTCGACGGCATGGATGCCATCATCGCGGTTGTGGAAACGCACGGCCGCGTGGAAACCGAACTTCTTACCAAAGGCTTCGAGACCATCCCGAAGAAGCGCATCGCCTACAAAGGCCATGTGCTGGCGGAGATGGATCTCGACGCGGTGCTTCAGCGCAGGCCCAAACTGGCGCTGGTGGATGAGCTGGCGCACAGCAACGCGCCGGGCAGCCGTCATCCCAAACGCTATATGGATGTGGAGGAGATGCTGAGTGCCGGCATCGACGTCTACGCCACGCTGAACGTGCAGCACGTCGAAAGCCTGAACGATGTGGTGGCGAAGATCACCCACATCCATGTGCGTGAGACCGTTCCCGATTCGCTGATCGACCGCGCCGACGATATCGAGCTGGTGGATTTGACCCCCGACGACCTTCTGCAGCGCCTGAAGGAGGGAAAGGTCTACCTCCCCGAACAGGCCGAGCGGGCCATTCGCAATTACTTTCAGCCCGGCAACCTCACCGCCTTGCGCGAACTGGCGCTGCGCCGTACCGCGCAGCGCGTTGACGACCAGATGGTCGATTACATGCGGGCCCACGCCATTTCGGGGCCGTGGGAAGCCAGCGAGCGCATTCTCGTCTGCGTGAACGAAAGTGCGGGTTCGGCCGCTTTGGTGCGCTACACGCGTCGGCTTGCGGATCGCCTACGCGCGAGCTGGACGGCGCTGCATGTGGAAACGGCGCGCGATCATGGACTTTCGGAAAGCGCACGTGACCGCATCGCGGAAAGCCTGCGGCTTTCGGAACGGCTGGGCGGCACGGCCGTGAGTGTTCCGGCAAGCGATGCCGCCGAAGGCATTCTCTCGTACGCGCAGGCGAACAACCAAACGCATATCGTGATCGCGAAGAATGCGGCCTCGCGCTGGCCGGATTTCTTGCGGCGTTCCGTGACTCAGAAGCTGATCCGCAATGCGGGTGGCATCAGCGTGCATGTGATCGCGCCCGAAAATAGAAACACCGACACTGACGAAACCCGCCGCGCGTTCACGGCAAGGCACCCGTTCCGCCCGCGCGACTTCGTGGAGAGTGCGGCCATCATCGCGGCGTGTGTTTTGATCGGCATGGTGTTGCGCCAATATCTGGCCGTCTCCAACATTGCGCTGGTATTCCTCACCGGGATTTTGATGTGCGCCATCGCTTATGGGCTTGGCGCGGCGCTGTTCGCATCCGTGGCCAGCGCGCTGGCCTACAATTTCTTCTTCCTGCCGCCGCTTTACACCTTCACCGTGGCGGACCCGGAAAACGTCACCAATCTGTTCTTCTTCATTCTGGCCGCAATCATTGCCAGCAATCTGACCGCGCGCGTGCGGGCGCAAGCCATCGTGGCGCGGTCCCGCGCAAAAATGACGGAAGACCTTTATCAATTCAGCCGCAAATTGGCGGGCGCGGTGAGCCTCGACGATCTCTTATGGGCTACCGCCTATCAAATCGCGGCGATGCTGAAAGTGCGCGTGGTGCTACTGCTTCCCGAAGAGGGAAGCATCGCCGTGCGCGCAGGCTATCCGCCCGAGGACATGCTGGACGATGCCGATATCGCCGCCGCCAAATGGGCGTGGCAGCACGGACGGCCCGCCGGACGCGGCTCGGACACGCTGCCGGGCGCCAAGCGCCTATTCCTTCCCATACGCACCGGACGCGGCATGGTGGGAATTGTCGGCCTCGACGATGACCGCAACGGCGCGCTTTTGACACCCGACGGCAAACGCCTGTTTGACGCGCTGACCGACCAAGCCGCACTCGCCATTGAGCGCATCGGCTTGGCGCGTGACGTGGATCAGGCGCGCGTGGCGGCGGAGGCCGAGAAATTGCGCTCCGCCCTTCTCACCTCGATCTCGCACGATCTGCGCACACCGTTGGCCTCGATCCTGGGCTCGGCCACCAGCCTGAAAAGCCTTCGCGACAGTTTGGACGCGCACGCACAGGCGCAACTCATCGATACGATCCAAGAATAAGCCGAACGCCTGAACCGTTTCATTTCAGATCTTCTCGACATGACGCGGCTGGAAGCCGGCACGCTGAAGCCGCGCAGCGAGTTGGTGGATTTGGCCGATGTGGTGGGCAGTGCGTTGCGGCGGGTTCACGCTTTGCTATTGGGGCATGAGGTGCAGATCACCATACCACGCGATGTGCCCATGATCCGGCTCGATCCGGTGCTGTTCGAGCAGGTGTTGTTCAACCTGCTCGACAACGCTGCGAAATACTCGGACCCCGAAAGCCGCATCACCATCGCGGCACATCAGACGGGCAATACCATCGCGTTGAGCGTGAGCGATGAAGGCGATGGTATTCCCGAAGCCGATGTTGAGCGCATCTTCGACAAGTTCTACCGAGCCGGCGCGGAAGATCGCCAACGCGCCGGAACGGGATTGGGCCTCGCCATCTGCCGCGGTTTCGTGGAAGCGATGGGCGGCACAATCGCGGCTGCGAACCGCGAAAATCGCAAAGGGGCGCGCTTCACCATCACGCTGCCCGTTCCTGCCGAAACGACGATGAATACGGAGACACCGGTATGACGGCGGCAGCCATCCCCATGCGCGTGCTGATCGTGGACGACGAACCGCCGATCCACCGTTTCCTACGAACAGCACTCACCAGCCAGGGCTTCGACACTTTGGAAGCCGACACGGGCGAGGCCGCCTTGCAGGCCATCGCCAAAAACCGGGTGGATGTCGTCGTGCTCGATCTCGGCTTGCCCGACATGGATGGCATGCGCGTACTGGCGCGCATTCGCGAGAGCGATGCGACGCTACCCGTGGTGGTGCTTTCCAGCCGCGCCGGAGAGGCCGGCAAAGTGGCGGCACTCGATGCCGGCGCCGACGATTACGTGACCAAGCCGTTCGGCATGGAGGAACTGCTGGCGCGTTTGCGCGCCGCCCTTCGCCACCGGCTGCAAACCGAAGGCGAGAAGCCCATCTTCAAAAGCGGCGATCTCACCATCGATCTGGTGCGGCGCATCGTGACGTCGCGTGGGCAAGACGTGAAGCTCTCGCCTAAGGAATACGATCTGCTGCGCCTTTTGGCGGCACATGCGGGCAAGGTGCTGACCCACAAATTCATCTTGGGCGAAATCTGGGGCACGGAAACCGACGTGCAGTATCTGCGCATCTACATCCGCGCGCTGCGCCAGAAGATCGAGGCCGAGCCGGAAAGGCCGCTTCATATCCTCACCGAACAGGGCGTCGGGTACCGGCTGCGCGCCCCGGATTGACGGGGGTTTAACCCCGATTTGCGGCAAACTTGTCGCCCCCTACCTTCGAACGGTTTTAGTTCCCCAAAGGCGCAATCGGGCTGACATAACCGCGACACGGTTGGTCTGGCATAAGCTGGAAAGGATTGGGATTTTTGGCGATTTCGGAGCCTGAGGCCACGGAGATGGTTTCGTTCCGCTGCGGCCTCCTGTAATCCCTATCCCAGCGTTAAGGGGCGCATAAGACGCCCTAGCCGTCCAGGATCATCGTCATGCCGGGAGGATTCACGTCTGATGAATTTCGGCCAACAGCATTTTTATAAAGCCATCACCCTATGAATCTCTCCGCGCCTTTCATCAACCGGCCGGTGATGACCATCCTTCTGATGGCCGCGTTCCTGCTTTCGGGCATCTTCGGATATTTCGCCCTCCCCGTTTCGGAACTTCCCAACGTCGACTTCCCGACGATCACCGTGTCAGCCACGCTGCCCGGTGCTGACCCCGACACGATGGCGACCGCCGTGGCGACGCCGCTGGAGAGCCAGTTCTCCGCCATCGCCGGCATCGACTCGATGGTGTCGCAAAGCGCGCAGAACTCGACCACGATCACGTTGCAATTCCGCTTGGACCGCAACATCGACGCGGCAGGCCAAGACGTGCAGGCCGCCATCGCGGCCGCGGCGCGCTTCTTGCCCGAGAACATGCCGAGCCCGCCCGTCTACAAAAAGGTGAACCCGGCCGATCAGCCTGTGGTGCTGATCGCCATGGGCTCGGACGCCGTGCCGACGGCAACCGTGGCGGAATATGCAGACACGTTGGTGGGCCGCAGATTGTCGACGCTGGATGGCGTCAGCCAAGTGTATATCGGCGGCGCGAAGCCGGCCGTGCGCATTCAGGTGGACCCGGATGCGCTCGCGGCACGCGGCATCGGCATCGACCAAGTGGCGGATGCGGCGCGCGCGCAGAACGTGAACGAGCCGACCGGAACTCTTGATGGACGCTCTCGGTCGGCCGTCATCCGCACCGGTGGCCAGTTGGTCGATGCGGCCGCCTTCTCGCGTCAAATCATCACCTATCAAAACGGTGCGCCCGTCCGCTTTAGCGACGTGGCGCGCACCATCGATGGCGTCGACAACACCAAGCTCGACTCCACCTACAACGGCAAACCCTCCATCACGTTGCAGGTCAGCCGCCAGCCAGGCGCCAACACTATCGCCGTGGTCAACGAGGTGCTTGAGGAATTGCCGCGCCTGGCAGCTCAGCTTCCCAGCGCCATCTCGCTCTCCGTGCGCTACGATAAGAGCGTCGCGATCCGCGCCGGCATTCGCGACGTGGAAATTACCCTGGTCGTCGCAGCCCTTCTTGCCGTAGGCGTGATCTTCCTGCTGCTGCGCACGGTGACGGCCACATTCGTGCCGTCGATCTCGCTGCCCATCGCCATCATCGGTACGTTCGGCGCGATGGCTGCTTTGGGCTACAGCCTCGACAATTTCTCGCTGCTCGCGTTGACGCTGGCCGTCGTCTTTGTGGTGGACGACGCCATCGTGGTGCTCGAGAACATCGTGCGCCACATCGAAGAAGGTGAAACGCCGCACGACGCCGCGATGAAGGGCTCGCAGGAAATCGTCTTCACGGTGGTATCCATCGGTGCATCGCTCTGCGCCGCCTTCATCCCGATCCTGTTCATGGCGGGCATCGTAGGCCGGCTGCTCAACGAATTCGCCACCGTCATCGTGGTGGCGATCGCGATCTCCAGCTTCGTGTCGATCACGCTGACGCCAATGCTGTGCGCGCGCCTCTTGAAGCGCGAGGACGCAGCCGCTCACAGCAATCTCTTCATCCTGCGTTGGACCGAAAGCGCCTTCAACTGGTCGCAGGCCGGTTATGAGAGAACGCTGCGTTGGAGCCTGCACCACCGCGGAATCATCTTGGGCGCGCTGTTCGCCAGCATGGCCGCAACGCTCTATCTCTTCGCCCAAGTTCCGAAGGACTTTTTGCCGACCGACGACACCGGTCAGATCATCGCCTTTACCGAAGCGCAGAACGGCGTCTCGTTCAACGACATGCGACGCCTCCAGGCCAAAGTCCTCGATATCATCATCCAGGACCCGAACATCGAAGGCATCACCTCGGTGGTGGGCGCCTCGAACGGTGGTGCCCGCGCATCCGTGAACACCGCGCAGATCAATTTGAAGCTGAAGAATTTCCCTGAGCGCAAGCTCGGCATCGATGATGTGATCAAGGAATTGCGCGTGAAGACGGGCAGTGTTCCCGGCATCAACGTTTATCTGCAGAACCCGCCATCGGTGCGCATCGGCGGCAATCTGGCGAAATCGCTGTACCAATACACGCTGCAGGGCCTGAACAAGCAGGAACTCTATGACGGCGCGCAACGCCTGATGGAAGTGCTGAAACGCACGCCGGGCTTCATCGACGTGAACAGCGACCTCGACCTTTCGACACCTGCGGTGAACGTGAACATCAACCGCGACCGCGCCGCCGCACTCGGCGTTTCCGCCCACAAGATTGAAGACGCGCTCGGCTCGGCCTTTGGCGGCGAACAGATTTCGACGATCTATGGCGACGCCGACCAGTTCAAAGTGATCCTGGAGTTGCTGCCGCAATACCAGGAAGCGGACGCTTCATCGCTCTCTCGCATTTACGTGTCGGGAGGAAACAACACGCTGGTGCCGCTCACCGCGCTGGTGGATTTGTCGCGCGGCTCGGAAGCCCTCACCGAAAATCACGTCGGACAGCTTCCTGCCGTGACGCTGGCCTTCAACCTCGAAGACGGCGTGCCGCTCTCCGACGCCGTGACGCGCATTGAACAAGCCTCCGAAGAAGCGAACTTGCCCGCTTCCGTCCGCGGCTCATTCCAGGGCGCAGCGCAGGCCTTCCAGAGTTCGACGAAGGGCTTGGGCTTCCTGCTGATCGGTGCGGTGCTTGTCGTCTACATCGTACTCGGCATTCTCTACGAAAGCTTCGTGCATCCGATCACGATTCTGTCGGGGCTTCCGGCCGCCGCCGTGGGCGCGCTCGCGACCATCGACTTCTTCCATATGCTCAACCAGATCCATCTGCTCGGCCACGACGTGACACTGAACATCTATGGCTTTGTCGGCGTCATCATGCTCATCGGCATCGTGATGAAGAACGCCATCATGATGGTCACTTTCTCGCTGGACAAAGAACGCGCCGAAGGCGTGGCGCCGGAAGTCGCGATTGCCGAAGGCGCACTGGTGCGCTTCCGCCCGATCATGATGACGACTATCGCCGCTCTCGTTGGCGTGTTGCCCATCGCCATCGGCTGGGGCCAAGGCGGCACGTCGCGCCAACCTTTGGGCCTCGCCGTGGTCGGCGGGCTGGTGTTGAGCCAGTTGCTGACGCTCTACATCACCCCGGTTCTGTACGGGTATCTGGCGCGGCTCGGCATGGCGCTTTCGGGCGATCATCGCCACCCAAAACACGAGCGCGAGCACGTCCCGCACCAGGCCGAGTAAGATTCCCTAACTGGCAAGGCTTTTGCGATGCACCGAGGGACACCTCGGATGCCATCGCCATGCGCCTGTATTCGTTTCAAATTGAACCAGAATATGCCGCCGTAGCCCGCCCGCTTTGGAGCGATCCGCGCCCCTGCCCCTGGAACGCAGCGGAATTGGCCGAAATCCGGGAGATCAAGAAAGCCTCCGCCGCGTTCGGCCGCCGCGACAGCGACTTCCAAACGAGCCGTTCGGCGCTGGAACACCATTTCCTGAAGGCCCCCGCGCACAAGCTCGCCGCGTAAACCCCGCAGGTTGTGAACATCGGCCGCGCATACGATATATCGGTCTCATAACGAGACCGGTTCATGGCACTGACACCATTCCCCACGCCCACTCCTGACGCGAGCGCACGCAATCTCGGCGGCGCGCTGTCGCCGAACGCGCTCGCCAGCGGTGCTGCCGCACCCGATACGGCCGCTGCCACTGCCCAGACGCCTGCCAATGCCGGAGCCTTGGCGCGCGGGCTCGACGCGCGGCCCGTAAACGAACCGGGACTTTCCTGGAGCGAACAAGGCCAAGTCATCAAGCGCGTCATGCCGCTGCTATGGCCCGACAACGAACCCGGCCTGAAAACGCGCACAGCGGTGGCACTGATCGCCATCCTGCTGGCGAAGATCGTCAACGTGGTCGTGCCGATCCTCTACAAGAACGTGATCGACGCACTGACGCCCAGCGGCGCCAACGCGGTTTCCGTCAGCGCCGTTGTCGCGGTGCCGGTGATGCTGATTGTCGGCTATGGCGTGCTGCGGCTGGTGTCGCTCACAATCACCGAATTCCGCGATTTGATCTTCGCCCCCGTACAGGAACGCGCGCTGCGCATTGTCTCGGTGAACGTGCTGCGCCATTTACATGAACTATCGCTGCGCTTTCATCTGGAGCGCCAGATGGGCGGGCTCTCGCGCGCCATCGAACGCGGCACCGACGGCATGGATACGCTGATCTCGTATCTCATCTTCAACATCGCGCCGATCTTCCTCGAATTGTTCCTCGTGGCCGGCGTGCTCTGGCACTATTTCGATCTGCCCATCGCTGCCGTCACTTTCGTGGTGGTGATCCTCTATGCCGGATACACGGCAGCGGCCACGACGTGGCGCATGAAATACCGCCGCGAAATGAACATGCAGGACCGCGAAGCCAACACCCGCGCGGTGGACAGCCTGCTGAATTACGAGACGGTAAAATATTTCGGCAACGAAGGCTTGGAGATCGCGCGCTTTGACGAGGCCAAGCAGGATTACGTGACGGCAGCCATCGCCAACCAGCGCGCGCTGACCACATTCAACGCCGGGCAATCGGTGATCCTCTCCTCCGGCGTTGTTCTGGTGATGCTGATGGCGGCGTATTCGTACGCGCAGCATCGCATGACGATGGGCGATTTCGTGATGGTGAACGCTTATCTGTTGCAGCTCTATCAGCCGCTGAACATGCTGGGCTGGGTGTATCGCTCGCTTCGCCAGTCCATGACCGACATTGAGCGCATGTATGCGCTGCTGGAAGAAAAGCCGGACGTGGCGGACGCCCCCGATGCGAAACCGTTGCGCGAAGGCCCCGGCCACGTGCGCTTCGAGAATGTGCGGTTCTCTTACGATCCGCGTCGATCAATCCTGAAGGGCGTAAGCTTCGAGATTCCGGCCGGCAAGACGATGGCGGTGGTGGGACCAACAGGCAGCGGCAAGACCACACTCGCGCGCCTTCTGTTTCGTTTCTATGACCCGCAAAGCGGCGACATTTTCATCGACGGCCAGAACATCAAGCACGTGACGCAACAATCGCTGCGGGGCGCGATGGGCGTCGTGCCGCAAGATACGGTGCTGTTCAACGACAGCCTGTTTTACAACATCGCCGATGGCCGCCCCGAAGCCGGTGCCGGCGAAGTCGCGGAAGCGGCCAAGCGCGCCCGGCTGGACGAGCTGATCGAAAAAATCCCCGACGGCTTTGCCACGCGCGTTGGCGAACGCGGCTTGAAACTTTCCGGTGGCGAGAAGCAGCGCGTGGCCATTGCGCGTGTGATCCTGAAGCGCCCGGAAATTCTGATCTTCGACGAAGCAACCTCGTCACTGGATTCGCACACCGAAGCTGAAATCCAGGCATCTTTGCGCCAGGTTTCGACACATCGCACCACACTGGTGATCGCGCATCGGCTGTCCACCGTGGTGGACGCCGACGAGATTCTGGTACTGGACGAAGGCGAGATCGTAGAGCGCGGCGACCACGCCACACTGCTCGCACGCGGCGGCACCTATGCCGCACTGTGGGAACGCCAGCAGAAATCCGCCTCGCTGGCCGAAGTGGCGGAGTAGCTTGAGCATTGCAGACGTTCTTCTCCTCCCCCGTGGTTACGGGGGAGGAAGCGACCCCGCACGCTAGCTTTTCTTAAGAGCGGAGCGAGTTAGAAAAGCTGCGCTAGGGGGAGCAGGAGGGGGCAAGGCGTTTGCGAGGCGCGCGATCGCGTCAGCATCAGCTTAAAATTGACGCTGCGTCGGCCCCTCCGTCCGACGGCGCCTCCGGCTTGTCGGACTCCTCCCCCCGTAACCACGGGGGAGGAGAAGAAGACAAGCGTTGCCTCTAGCGGCTTCGGGCAATAGGAAGGGCCTACGCCCATTCTCATCCCCATGAACTGATCCGCACAGCCAATGTCCTCGGAACTCTCCACACACGACGAACGCCCGCATGTGCCGCTGATGGCGCTGTTCTGGGTGTTCGTGCGCATCGGCGCATCGTCGTTCGGCGGCGGGCTTACGGGGTGGATCTATCGCGAGATCGTGCAAGACCGGCGCTGGATGACCGAGGGTAATTTCCTCTCCGGCGTCGCGCTGGGGCAGATCCTGCCCGGCGCGAATGTGGTGAACTTGGCCCTCTATGTCGGCTTACAAGTGCGCGGCACGATCGGCGCCATCGTGGCCGCCTTCGGCATGATGACCCCGCCCTTCATCATGGTCGTTGTGATGGGCATCGTGTATCTGCATTTCCAGCATCTTGAGACACTGCATTTCGCGCTGAGCGGCTTGGCGGCGGCCGGCGTCGCGATGATGGCGACGGTGGGAATCGATTCCGCCAAACGGTTACGTGGCGTCACGCCGATCGCCATCGGCCTTGTCACCTTTGTGAGCGTCGGCCTGATGCATTGGCCCATTCTCTATGTCGTCGCGGTTCTGGCGCCGATCAGTGTCTATCTCGCCCACCGTGAGATGGCGGCGGAAGCGAAACGCAAAGCCGAGACCGCCCTAAGCAAAACTGGCGGAGACGCCGATGTGGGATAGAACGATCCTGCTCGGGCTTATTGGTGTCTGCGTTCCCCTTTCGCTCGTCTCCTTCGGCGGCGGCCCCGCGATCATCGCGCCGCTGCAGCACCAAGTGGTGGACGTGCATCACTGGATCAGCGATCGCGACTTCGTGGATTTCTTCGCCATCTCGCGTGCAGCCCCCGGCCCCGGAACTTTGATCGCAGCACTCATCGGCTATCACATGGCGGGCTGGATCGGCGCCATCACCGCGGCGCTCGCGCTTTACGTTCCGTCCTCCATCATCGTGTACGGCGTGGCGCAATTCTGGAAACGCGCCGAAGGGTCGAGTTGGCGCCCCGCAGTGGAGCGTGGTCTGGTTCCCGTGGCCGTGGGTTTGGTCGTGGCGGGCGCGCTGGTCATATTCGAGGCGGGCGGCTTCGGGCCGCTGCAAATGCTCACCGCCGCCATCGCCACAGGCGTGTTCAGTGCGCGATTGGCCGGGCCCTACACGGTTTTCGGCGTCGTTATCGCCTTATATCTGGGTCTGGCCGCGGTGTGGCCCCAAGTCTATCTTCAAGGCTAGAATGGCTCTCAGATCAGCCGTTTCGGAGCTTGCCATGACGACAGAAGAAAAATTGCAGCCGCGCATCGTGAAGCCCGGCGAAGGCACTGCCATCCGCCCGTTCGGTTTGAACATGGAAGTGATGCTGTCGGCCGAACAAACCGGCGGCGCGTTCTCGGCCATCTATGGCGAGCATCCGCCGGGCAAAGGCCCCGGCAAGCACATGCACCATCACCAGGACGAATATGCCTTCATCATTTCGGGCATCTATGAGGTGGTCGTGAATGACGGCGCGCCGCAAATCTGCGGGCCTGGCACGCTAATCTTCGTACCGCGCAACAACACGCACAGCTTCAAGAACGTCGGCACCACCACTGCGAGCCTGCTGGATTGGACGCTGCCCGGCGGCCAGGACAAATATTTCTCGGAAGTGCATCAGCGCCAGACGGACGGCGATGGCTTCACCGGCAACGAATTGGCCGAAGTGAACAAGCGCTACGACACGATCTATTTCGCGCCGTAACAGCGCAGAACAATCTCACCGACGAGCATCGGCTTCTTCCTTTCCTCCCCCTCGCAGCGCCCCTACGTCGCTGCGCTCCGAGGATCGCTAGCGAACGGTGGAGGAAACCAGAGCCCGCTATTCGCCGCCCAAGAAGTCTTTGCCGAGATTTTTGTATTCCGCATCGCGCGTCAAATTGTTCATCAGCGCATTGTCGGCAAGTTCGGCGAGCGCACCGCCATTCTTCTGCGCGTGCAGCGTCTTGTAGATCGCCGCGATGGACGACAGGAACGATTGGTGGCCGAGCAGCGCCACGCGCACGCCGTGCGCACTCAAGAATTCCTTGTCCGCCAATTCCGGCCCTGCACCGCCCAACAAGATCGGCACATGCGCGATCTTCGCCAGCGCTTCCACTTCCGCCTTCTTCTTGGCGCCGGTGAAGAACATGCCGTCTACGCCGGTGTCTTGATAGGCGCGCAGGCGTTCCAGCGCTTCATCGAGACCCACGATGTTCAAGGCGGAGGTCCGCGCCAATACCGAAAGACTGGGATCGGATCGGCCTTTTACCGCCGCGCGGATTTTGCCCAAACCTTCTGCAACACTCAGCAACGATGCGGGCGGTTTGCCGTAACCGCGCGGCAGATCGGTGTCTTCGATGGTGAGGCCCGCAACGCCGGCGTTTTCCAATTCCTCCACCGTGCGCATCACGTTCAGCGCGTTGCCGTAACCATGATCGGCATCGCACATCAGCGGCACATCCGGCACGGCGCGACAGATGCGGCGCGCCAGCCCTGCGAATTCCGACAGGGTGAGAAGGATGATATCGGGCGCGCCGAGCACCGCGAGCGATGCGACGGAACCCGCCAGCATCATCGCTTCGAAGCCGACATCCTGCGCAATGCGCGCCGAGAGCGGATCGAATACGGAGCCCGCATTGATGCAGTGATTCCCTTTGAGAATGGCGCGGTAGCGCGTGCGAGCAGTGTCGGGCGTCATGCAGTCCTCCAAAATTCCTAGGAAGAAGAATTTATTTACCTAGCGTGACGCGAAGGTCGCTCCAAGTAGTATCCGGTCTTACGAATTAAGCCATTGTTCTGATACGATTATATCTACCAACACGTCTTCGATCTTTCGAGCGGCGCGGCGGTCACAGATGCGGTGAACGTGCACTTCCAAAGCTCAAACGATGCCTCGGCCGCGTATTACTACGACGGCTTCAATCCGGCGTATCACGAGACGAACCTGCAGCTCGTCTACAATACGGCGGACGCAAGTGGCAGATGGCGGCTTGGGTCAACACCTCGAAAACCACGCGGTCATCCGACATACGCGCCGCCGCGCATGTGGGGCATAAACCTCACCGCAAAATTATAAGCGGCCAGACTTAAACAGGATCTCTCGACGGCGAGCTTCGCAAGGAGCTCGCCGTTTTCTTCGCTAGCATCCCTTGGCGCATTGCGCCTCAGGGACGCTGCGCTTGTGTGCGTTGCACGCAAATGCGCCCGCCAAATACCGCCGGTACATTTTGATCCTTTCCAACGGGAGCGTGTTTTTAAAGACACGCCGCCGTCATCCTACGAATGACACCTAAGACATTGGTTGCGGCGGATATTCTTATAATACCATACCGTAACTTATCCGCAGAATTGCAAACCATTCATGATCCCGACTCTCATCGCTACAAACGCTCTCGATTTAAGATGGCTGCGTCGCATCGACGTAACGTCGGCGACAGGGGCACTAACGACGCACCAGCAAACCTGAGCGCGACGCTGCGACGAGCAGCGCAATGCACCTGTAATCACGAAGAGGGGAAAGTGACTATGGAGTTACGCTTTAGAAACGCACTGCTGGGTTCAACCGGCGTAGCGCTCGCGCTGGGGCTGCCAGCCTCGGCGTTCGCGCAGGGTCAAGAAACGCTCGAAACCGTCATCGTGACGGCGGAAAAGCAAGCCACCGATATTCAGAAGACCTCGGTTTCGATCACCGCCATTCAACCGGACGCCGTGACATCGGCCGGACAATCGCGCCTGGAAGACGTCCTCGCCAATGTCGCCTCGGTGAACGTCTATCGCGGCGCTGCGAACAACGGCGCGTATTTCGTGCGCGGCATCGGCACAACGCAGGGCGTTTCCTCGACCCTCGAACTGGTCGACGGCGTCAACGTGAACCCCTACATCGCGGAAGCGATGACGTCGGTGGACTCGGCGCGTATCGAAATCCTGCGCGGTCCGCAGGGTACCTTGTATGGCCGCGGCGCGTTCGGCGGCTTGGTCAACGTCATCACCAACGACCCGACCAACAAATACGAAGGCAAGGTCTTCGTTGAAGGCGGCAGCTACAACGAAGTGAAGTCGAGCGCGGTGATCAACATCCCGCTTTCCGACGACATGGCCCTGCGCGTCACGGCGTTCAGCCAGCAGCAGACCGGCTACATGCACCCGGATGGCCGCGGCAACACCGACATCCAAGCGATGCGCGGCAAGTTGGAATACAAGCCGACGGAAGATTTCCGCTTCCAGATCAACGGCGCCATGCTCGACAACGAGCAGATGGGCTCGGAAGACGCCCTGCCGCAGAACGTGCGCATCGCCAACGTCGCCTCGCCTGCCTTTGGCGGCTTCAACCCCTGCGGCGGCGACCCGCACCCGAACAAGTACGATCCGTGGCACTCGCCGCCGAAATACTATCAAGCGTTCTCTTGCACCGTGCCGTCGCAAGCCCCGGTCAACCCGAACCCGGTTACGGGCGTTTGCCAGACCGTGTCGCGCATCGATCATGCCGCCTACGACATGGGCTTCCTCTCCGATTACGACATGGGCTGGTCGACGCTGACGGTGTTGGCGAACGAAGACCAGATCAAATGGCCGCTCGGTCCGTTCTCGGCGAACCCGTTCCTCGGCACCTCGCCGGGACAAGACCTCTACACCAACATCCGCGACCAAGTGTTCGAAGCGCGTTTGGCTTCGGAAGCCGGCGATTGGCTGAAGTGGGTGGGCGGCGTCTACTGGGAACGCCAGCATTATCAAGCGTCCAACATCAACCACACGTCCAACATCACCGTGGCGCAGCCTGGCGGCATCAGCCGTAAGCAGGATCAGCATGCGCTAGACCGTTCGGCCTTCGCGCAAGTGACAGTGCCTGTGATCGATCGCTTCCGTCTGATCGCTGGCGTGCGTTACGCCATGGACGACATCAAGGCGCACTCGACCCAGCTCGACTTGAAGACCTTGAAGACCTTCGGCACGGTCGGCAATTCGGACTACCCGACGCACAAGCTCACCTATCGCGGCGGCGCCGAGTTCGACATCACGACGGACAGCATGCTCTATGCGAGCATCGCGACCGGCTACCGCCCGACGCAACCTGCGCAGGATTCGTTCTGCGTTGGCAAAACCAGCCATCACTCCTATCTGCCGGGCGACGGTTCGGGCGCGGTTGTCGCCTATCCGACGGGCGGTTGCACCACTTCGGGTGCAGGCGCGACGGCGGTGGGCGGTACAGTGGGCGAAGGCACCATTGTCACCACCGAGAACCTGTCGGCGCAACCCGACACCATCAAAGCCTATGAAGTGGGTGTGAAAAACCGCTTCCTCGACAACAAGCTGCAGGTGAACCTCGACGGTTACTATTACAAGCTTGGCAGCCTTGCGATCTCGGCACTCGCGATCAACCACGTGAACCAGCAAGCGTCGCTGGCAAGCGATGAAATTGGTGCCAAGGCGTATGGCTCCGAACTCGACACCACCCTGCTCGTCACCGAAAACGACAAGCTGACCATCGGTCTGTCGTGGGAAAAGACGGAAGCCGGCGTCAGCCCGTTCAATCAGCCGAACTGCTTTAACTACGGCGTCGCCACACATCCCGCGATCGTGTTGACCAGCACGAACGTCGCGGCTTGCGCGGCGAAAAACCTGGCGGCCAACCCGGCGACTGTGAACTGGGTGCGCTTCCGTTCGGGCGTGACTCCGCACACGCCTCTCTACAACGCGCCGCAATGGAGCGGGAACGTCGGTTACCAGCACGTGTTCGATCTTTCGAGCGGCGCGTCGGTCACTGCCGGCGTGAACGTGCACTTCCAGAGCTCGAGCAACGCCTCGGCCGCGTATTACTACGACGGCTTTAACCCGGCCTACCACGAGACCAGCGTCCAGCTCGTCTACAACACGGCGGACGGAAAGTGGCAGTTGGCGGCTTGGGTCAACAACCTCGAAAACCACGCGGTCA
>CAIYRG010000116.1 GCA_903928515.1 uncultured Alphaproteobacteria bacterium
CAGCGCGGAAGCGCGCGATGCGGTCGCCTATATTTTCGATTCGCCGATGACGGGGTTCACCGCCGATCTCGCGACATACGCGCGCAAAAGCTTTCCCGACGGCACGCCGATTCTGGCAGGCGCGATCGATCTGATGGCGCGCATCCACAAAGATTTCCGCTACGACACCACCGTCACCGATGCGACGACGCCGGTGGACCGCGTGTTCGAGATCCGCGCCGGCGTGTGCCAGGATTTGGCGCATATGAGCATCGCCTGCCTGCGCTCGTTGGGACTCGCTGCGCGCTATGTCAGCGGCTATCTGCTGACCAGGCCGCCGCCGGGGCAGGTGAAGATGCTCGGCGCCGATGCGAGCCATGCGTGGTTCTCGGTGTGGGCACCGCCGTTTGGTTGGATCGATTGCGATCCCACCAACAATCTTTTGCCATCCGAAGACCATGTCACGCTTGCCTGGGGCCGTGACTATGGGGATGTCGCTCCGATCAACGGTGTCGTGGTCGGGGGCGGCGATCAGGTGATAGAGGTTGGTGTCGATGTTCTACCCGCAGACTCTGCCGCTTAATTTCGCCGCTCGCAGCGCCAAGGCGATCCGTGCCTGGAATCGCGTGCAACCGCTGGCCTACGCCAGAATGTTGCAAGTGTTTTGGGAAGGAGAGCCCGCGCCCACCAAAACAAAGGCCGCGCGCTCCAAACCTGAAAGCGCCCCTGTGACGGTCATCACGGCTGTGAAGCCCGTCGCCAAAGTGCGCGCCAGCGCGAAGAAGACGGTCGTGAAGAAGCCTGCCGCCAAGAAGATTGTTGCGAAGAAGAAAGTCGCCAAGACGCCGGCGAAGAAGAAAGCCAAGAAATAACGCATACCAAGAACCCATGGGCATAAAGCCGGAGTCTCTTCTGCTATCCTCCTCAAAAATCGGGGGGAAAGCATGAGACACGGATTTCGCTTCGGGATGATCGCGGCCGTGCTGGCCGCGTTGTTTTGCGCGCCTGCGATTGCAGCCGATGAACCGAATGGCGCTGCCAAAGCGCTTACGGCGCAGCCGCATGACGATTTCCCCGGCGGCGTGATCCGCCTGCGCGATATGCCCTACCGCGTCCTGATTGGCTATCACCCGATCACCGCCGACATCTACGTGCCGACGCAAGGATCGGGGCCTTATCCGGCTGTCGTCTATGGTCATGGCGGCGGCTGGGCGAATGGCAGCCCGCGCAATCCCGGCACGCCCGAGAACATGGCTGCACTGGCCGCGCGCGGCTATGTCGTGATGGCGATCAATTACCGCTTCTATCACGAGGCAAAATTCCCCGGCCCCGTGCAGGATGCCAAAGCTGCGCTCCGTTGGATTCGCAGCAACGCCGCGCTGTACGGCGTCGATACCAAGCATGTCGCCTATTGGGGCGTGTCGGCTGGCGGTTATCTGGGCGCAGAACTGGGCACGAGCTGTGGCGTGAAAGCGTTGGAGCCCGAGCCGGAAGGCAAGCCGTCGCCCGATTCCGGCACGGCGGCGATCATCACCGATCCCACACAATCGGATTGCGCCGACGCCGTGGCGCTGTGGTTCACGCCCATCGATTTTCCGAAGATGGACGCCCAAGCGCTGCCCAATTCGCTCAAGCACGGCACGCCGGAGTCCAGCGAGTCGCAAATGCTGGGCTGCGCGCTCGACAAGTGCTCCAAGGCGTGGCTCGCCGCTGCCAACCCCACGACGTACATCAACGCCAAGAACCCGCCGTTCCTGCTGATGCACGGTGACAACGATCACCGCGTGCCGTTGCAGCAGAGCAAGGATTTCTATGCGGCGCTGCTCGCCAAGGGCGTGGAGGCGCAATTGGTGGTGGTGCCGGGTGCGGATCACATCTGGGTGGGTGCGACGCCCGAGCAGAAGAAAGAGATTCTGCAAACCACGTTCGAATTTCTCGACAAACATTTGAAACCGTAACGGCATCACCCTCGATCCGATGGCGAATATCCTCACCACCAATCGCTGGGCGCTGGTGCTGCTGCTCGCGGGGCTTTCCGCATTCGGGCCGCTGTCGGTGGACATGTATCTGCCGAGCATGCCGACCATCGCGCGCACTTTCGGATCGAATGCGGCGACGGTGCAATACACCATGGTCGCGTTCATGAGCGGCTATGCGTTCGGGCAATTGTCGTGGGGGCCGATCACCGATCGCTTCGGCCGCAAGCCGCCGCTTTATGTCAGCCTCACGCTTTACATACTGTTCTGTTCGGCCTGCGCCATGTCCGTCAATGTCGGCATGCTGATAGGCCTGCGCGTGTTGCAGGCGATTTGCGCCTGCGCGGGCGGGGTGGTGGCGCGCGCCATCGTGCGCGATCTTTTCACCGGCGTTGAGGCTGCGCGTGTTTACACGCTGCAAATGCTTGCCGTTGCGATGACGCCGATGTTCGCACCGATCATCGGCGGCTATCTGTTGTTGTTTCTCGGCTGGCGTTCCATCTTTTGGACGCAGGCCATCGTGGCCGGGATCGTGCTGATGTTCGTGCACATCATGCTGCGTGAAACGCATAGGCCCGCGCCGGGCACGACGCTGCATCTGATGCGCACGCTGCGTGGCTATGTGAGTTTGCTGTTCGACAAGAGCTTCGTCGGTTATGCGCTGGGCAACGGCTTCGGCGCGGGCGCGCTGTTCATGTACATCGCCACATCCTCGCATGTGTATATCGATGTCTATGACATGAAGCCGGAGATGTTCGGTTGGCTGTTCGGCTTCGCCAGTATCGGCGTGATGGCGGCATCGCAGATCGCGTCTCTCCTGCATCATCGCTTCGGTGTGGCGCGTGTGCTGCGCGCATCGTTCATCGGCGAAATGCTGGTGGCGCTTTTGGTGTTGGCGCTGTGGCTTGCCGATGGCGGGCTATGGGCCTTCGCCGTGCCGATGTTCTTCTATCTCTCGCTGATTGGCGCGATCATTCCGTCCACCGCCGCACTGGCGATGGAAAGCCAAGGCCATCGCGCCGGCATGGCCTCGGCACTTTTGGGCACCATGCAATTTCTGTTCGGCGCGTTCGGTGCCGTGCTGGTGAGCTTGTTTCCGCAAGGTTCTGCACTGCCGTTGATCCTGGTGATCCTCGGCTTCAGCGTCACGGCGTTGACGATCAATCTCTGCGCAACGCCCAGATCCGGCGCTATCCCCGCCCGCCAACCATGACCGATTTCACGACGGCGAACACGGCAGCACCCGGCGTGAGTGCAAGCCGTTCCAGCGAATAGCGCGTGATGCGCGCCACCAGTTTTTGTTGGCCCAACGCGAGTTGCACATCGGCATAGGGGCCTTGCGCGTCCGTGCGCACATCCACCACCGTCACGGGCAGCACGTTGTTGGCGCTCAAATTGCGCGGTTCATCGCGCGCCAACAGGATGTCGTAGGCATCGATTCGCACGCGCACGGCCTCGCCGATCTCGCGCGCGATGTGCGGCACCAGCAAGCGCCCTTCCGTGCCATCCGCGCCGATGCCGAGTTCGGTGAGGGCGTGGGTTGAATCTTGGCGGGTGATTCGCGCGGGCAGGATGGCGCCCATCAACGGCATTTCCGAATAGCCGCCGAGTTCGAGCTTGGATGCGACTTCGAACACCGAGCCCGCGGCCACCACGCGGCCCTCGCGCATCACGATCATGCGTTCGGCCAGCCGTGAGACTTCCTCCAGCGAGTGGCTGACATAGAGCATCGGGATTTTCGATTCGTCGCGCAGCTTTTCGAGATAGGGCAGGATTTCCGCCTTGCGGGCGGCATCGAGTGCGGCCAGCGGCTCGTCGAGCAGAAGCGCATCGGGGTGCGATAGCAGGGCGCGGCCCAGCGCCACGCGCGAGCGCTCGCCGCCGGACATGCCGAGCGGGCGGCGGTCGAGCAAATTGCCGATGCCCAGCAGTTCGACCACCGCATCAAAATCATGCGCGGCGGTGGCCTGGGCCTGCATCCCGGCGCGGCGGCGGCCATAGAGCAGATTGTTGCGCGCGTTCATGTGCGGGAAGAGGCGCGAATCCTGGAACACCACCCCGATTCGCCGCGCTCGCGCGGGCACGAAAATGCCCTGATCGGTGTCGAGCAGGCATGTGTCGCCGATGGTGATTCGGCCCATCTTCGGGCGCAACAGACCGGCGATGGCATGGATGATCGTGGATTTGCCCGCGCCCGAAGGCCCGAACAATGCGGTGATTCCCGGCGCGTCGAACTGGAACGCGGCGTCGAGCGTGAAACCGCCCAGGGTGTGGCACAGCGAGACTTGAGCGCTCATCGGGGCAAAGCCGGGTTCATGCCAAAAATAATCATGATTTCGGCATCTGCCCCGTGAGCACGCGCGTCTTGCGCGAGACCCAGTCGGCCAGAATCAGCCCCACCAGCGCCAATGCAATGGACAGCATGGCCAGGCGCGCCGCGACCGCCTCGCCATTGGGCGATTGCAGCGCCGAGTAGATGGCGAGCGGCAGGGTGCGGGTTTCGCCGGGGATGTTGGAGACGAAGGTGATGATGGCGCCGAATTCGCCCAGGCAAGCGGCATAGGCGGTGATAGCGCCGGTGAGCACGCCCGGCAGGGCCAGGGGCAGGTGAATGGTGAAAAGCCGGTCCAGCGGCCCGGCGCCGAGCGTTTCGGCGGCCTGGGCAAGGCCCCGGTCTTCCGATTCGAGCGACAGGCGGATGGCGCGCACCTGGAAGGGGAAGGACAGCACCGCGGCGGCCATCACCGCGCCCTTCCAATCGAACACGAAGCGCAGGCCGAATGTGTCGAGCAACCAGCCGCCGACCGGCGCGCGGGTGCCAAAGGTGATGAGCAGAAGATAGCCGACCGCCACGGGGGGCAGGACCAGGGGCAGATAGACGAGCGCATCGACCAGCGGTTTGCCCCGGAAATCCCGCCGGGCCAGCAGCAGGGCGAAGAGGAAGGCGAAGGGCAGGTCGAACGACACGGCAGTGGCGGCGACCTTCAGGCTCAAGCCCAGCGCCTGCCATTCCGCGTCGGTGAGAAATCCGGTCATCAATTCCCTTGCGGTTGGCCGCCCGATATTGGCTGCCCGTTATATTGGCGAAGCTATCGCGCGCGGCCCACCTCGGCCAGCCCGGTTTGAATCCTCAAACAAAAAGGCGCGGACCTTGCGGTCCGCGCCTTTGCCATTCCCAAATGGGAAATCGTTTTTAGGCCTTATGGCCGGCCCATTTCGACCAGATGTGGGCGACTTGACCGTTGCCCTTGGAGGCGCCTGCGGCATCGAACGCCGCCAAAGCGTCGGCCTGCTTGCCGGCTTTATACAGCACCACGCCAAGGGTGAGCTGCGCATCGGCGGGATCTTTCAAGCCGCCCTTCGCGATGCCTTTTTGGAGCGAGGCAATGGCCTCGTCGGTCTTGCCGTAGGTGTAGAGCGACTCGCCGTACTGCACGTCCGCTTCGCCATTCTTGGAGGTGTCGGCGATCTTCTGAAGCTGCGGCAAGGCCTTCTGATCGCCTGGAAGCATGGCAGTGGCCTGCTTGATCAGGTCGGCAACCTTGCCCGAGTTCGAGATCTGGCCCTTTTGAACGCCTCTCTCGAGGATGTCCTTCGCTTCTTGCGGCAGACCGACCTGGATGTCGGTGGCGGCAAGCGTGATGTAATCGGTTTCATCCATGGAGCCGGTCACGTCGCGTAAGCGAAGCAGGTTGATCACCTGGTGGTTCGAGAGGTTGTTGCCGCCGGACAGCACCTGGCCGGTGACCATGCGCCAGACCTGCGGATTGCTCGACACGTCGGCCAATTGGTCGACGGCGGCCGTGGCACCAGCCTGATTGCCGGATTCGACGTTGGCGTTCAGCAAGATGTTGAGGATGGCCGGGTCGCTCTGCTTGCCGGCAGCTTTGTCCGCGTCGATGACCGCTTGCGACAGCTTGATGGCGTTGGGGAAGTCCTTCAGCTGATAATAGGATTGCAGCATCATCGACCGGGTCGTGTCGCTGATCTTGTCGCCGAGCTGCGAGCCGTATTTGATGGTCGCTTCGTAATTGTTCTGCGTGTAGTTCAGCTGCGTGGCGGCATCGAGCAGGCCGGGCTTTTGCGCCTCCGAAGCGGCGCCGGAATCGACCACTTCGCTGAATGCCGGAGCGGCCGTGGCATAGTCCTTCAGCTTCATCGCGGCGTTGCCGAGCGTGAGGCCGGCGTCGAATGCCTCCAGCGCATTCTTGTTTGGGACGGCGTCGGCTTCTTTCGCCTTTGCCAACGCGAGTTGAAGGTCGCCCTTCTTGTCGGCGTCCTGCGACGCCCCGATAGCCGCTGAAATTTCTTTGCGGAGGGTAAGCTTCTGGATGTCCGTCGGCTTGCTGTCGGCGGCCAGCAGCGGGGCGGCGAACAGAACGCCTGCGCCAAGCGCGGCGATGGCGGCGGAGCGAAGGAGGCTGGATTTCATGGGTGTTGTCCTCTGTTTAAAAAAAAGGGGGCCGATTTCCGGCCCCCTTGCATTGCGTCTTATGTTTGCGCCGGAGGGCGGAACCTAAGGCCATCAGCTCCGCGCGTAAATCGCCAAAACCTGGGCGATGGCGGCCTGCTTGCTGCTTTTCGGAACCGTGCTCAACGCCTGGGCGGCGTCGGCCTTCTTGTTCTCCGAGATCAGGATGTGGGCCAGGATGATCTTGGCTTCGTCCGCGTCCTTGAGGAGAGCCGGGTTCTTCAGGCCGGCGCGCGCGGCGGCTTCCGCTTCCGGGTATTTGCCGTAGGTCCAGAGCGATTCGGCGAGCTGCACCGAGGCGTTCGGGTCCGTGGCGGCCTGCTTCTGCACGGTCGCTTGCTGGGCCGCGTCGTTGGTCACGGCAGTGGCCGTCATGGTGACGAGGCGGTTCGAGCGCTCACCCGACAGGAGGTTTGCCTTCTTCGCCGCGTCGAGGGCGTTCTGGGCTTCTCTCGGCAGCATCAACTCGATGGCGATCTGCGCCATTTCCGAATAGTCGTCCTGGGTCTTCAAATTGCCCGTGAGCTGACGCAGACGGTAGATTTCCAGGTTCTGGTGGTCGTCGAGGCTCTTGCCGCGCGACAGCATGCGGATCAGGTCCGACCAGTGCTGCGGCTCCGGGTAGTAGGTGGTGAGTTGCACCTGGGTGCGGAACGAGCCCGCATCGTCGTGCAGCTGGTAGTAGGAGCTGGCCAGCAATTCGAGCACGGCCTTTTCCGGCTTGCCGCCGCCATCGGCGACCGGCTGCAGGGTCTTGATGACCTGCGAATAGTTGCCGGCCTTGAAGTAGGCATTGGCGATGATCGCCATGTTGCCGAGATCTTTGGCGTAGGCCATCGCCTTTTCCTGGTTGCCCAGTTTGAGGGCCAGGGGAAGGGCCGTCTCTTCGCCTTGCTTCTTCGGGATTTCGCCCGCCGCAATCATCTCGTCGATGGTGTTCAGCGCGGTTTGATTGTCACCGGCCGCCTGCGCGTAGCTGAAGACGTAGGCGTTGACGGCGCTGGCTTCGTTGCCCTTCGCGGCCGCTTTGGCCTCGCGGGCTTTGGCCAGGGCGCCTTTGTAGTCGTGGTTCTTGGCGAGTTCTTGCGCTTCTTTCAGCGCGTCGCCGACGGCCTTCGTCGTGATCTTGACCGTTGCGGCTTCGGCCGACGGGCTGACGACGAAGGTGGTGGTGAGGGTGGCGGCACCAAGGAGAAGGGCGGCCGCGAAAGTGCGAAGGCTGTAACCGTTCATAGCGTCCTCTTAAACGAAAAGCGGGTTCGGCGCCCGCGTTTATCCCAACCTTCTCAAGCCGTTTTGCGGGGAAATTGAGGCGGCAATGGGGCTTTGATAAAACCGGCCGACGCGATTGCGTTCGGCTATTCGAGATATTGTTCGTTACCGACAAAGCCGATCTTCTTCACGCCCAAACGCTGGGCATCGGCCAAGGCGATCGCGACGGCGCCGTATTTGGCAAGACGGTTCGGTTTGAGATGGATTTCCGGCTGATCGGCCTGCTGGGCGATGCTCAGGAAGTAGCCATCGAGCTGAAGGCGCGTGGTCACAGGCTGGCCGTTCCAGATCGGCGTGCCGTCGAAGTCGATTTCGAGGTCGACAACCACCGGCGGCGTGGGCGGCACAGGCTGGTCCGGCAGCGGACGCGGCATGTCCAATTTCACGGCGTGGGTTTGGATCGGCAGGGTGATGATGAGCATGACGAGCAGAACAAGCATCACGTCGATGAGCGGCGTGGTGTTCATTTCCACCATCACATCGGCATCGCCGCCAGCGTTCCCCAGATTCATTGCCATTTGGCTTATTCCTTATTGAAAGCAAAAATCCCGGATGCGGCTTGCATCCGGGATTTTCAGGTACGTTAGTTCGACGTGTCGACTTCGTGAAGTTCCGGTTCGGTGATGAACCCGACCTTCAAGATCGAAGCGCGCTGCAACATCACGATCACGCGGCCGATATATTCGAAGCGCGTGTCCTTGTCGCCGCGGACATGCACTTCCGGCTGCGGGACTTTCACCGCGATGACCTTCAGCTTGTCCAGAAGCACCGTGTAATCGGCCACCGGAGCGGCGTTCCAATACACGTGACCCTGCTTGTCGACTTCGATGGTGACGTTTTCCGGCTTCGTTACCGTGACGATGTTGGTCGCCGTCGGAATCTTCAGGCCCGGAACTTCCTTGATCACCACCGGAATAGTGATGAGGAAGATGATCAACATCACCAACATCACGTCCACCAGCGGTGTCGTGTTGATGGTGGCGTTGACGTCGTCTCCGCCCTCACTATTGCCCAGATTCATGGCCATGAGAAATTACTCCGCCTTTGGCGTTCGTTTCGAATGGCCGCTTATTTCGCCGACAGCAAGTAGGTCTGCAGATCGGTCGAGAACGCACGGAGCTTTTCGCCGAGGATCTTGTTGCGGCGAACGAGCAGGTTGTAGATCAACACGGCCGGCACGGCGACCGCGAGGCCGAGAGCCGTCATGATGAGCGCTTCACCAACCGGGCCGGCGACCTTGTCGATCGAGGCCTGACCGGCAACGCCGATGTTGATGAGGGCGTTCAAGATACCCCAAACCGTGCCGAACAGACCGACGAACGGCGATGTCGAACCGACCGAGGCGAGGAACGCGATGCCGCTGGAGAGGCGCGAGTTCTCTTCGTCCACCGTGCGCTGCAGGGACATCTGCAGCCATTCGGCTTGGCTCATGCCGGCGGAGACGCCGCCCGAGCGGGCGATGGCTTGCTGGGCGCGTTCGGCAACCGAGCGGAACACGCTGTTCTTGCCGAGCTTTTCGATGCCGTCGCTGATGTTGGCGGCGGTCCAGAAGCGGCGTTCGGCAACCTTCGCCTGGTTCAGAACGCGGGTCTGTTCCAGATATTTCATCACGAAGATGTACCAGGTGCCGGCCGACATGATGGCGAGCAGCACGATGACGGTGCGGGCCACGAAGTCGCCCTTGCCCCAGAGGCTACCGAGACCATAGGGGTTTTCGACGGTTTGCGTGGTGCCGGCAGCAGCAGCGGCGATGGTAGCGGCATCCGGCGCTCCGGCCGGGGCAGCAGCAGCGTCCGCGGCAGGAGCCGCAGCGGGTGCAGCAGCCGCATCAGCGGCGGCAGGCGCCGCGGCGTCGGCCGCAAAGGCGTGGCTGGTCATAGCCGCACCGAGGGAAAGGACGATGGCGAAAGCGATCGTCAGGATCTTCGTCTTCATTCTACTCTTGCTCCGTTTCTAACGGACGCTTTCGCGCCCTACCCAAAACCCGTTGGTTTCCATGCGGGCGCTTCTTTGCGCCCCCCTCGTCGTGGATTGCCCTTTTTCAGGCGGGCAATCCATGAAGTCGTTACGTCAGCTTGAACTGAACCGCGATCTGCGTGGACTCCGCCGCAGGCTTGCCGTCAGACGTGCCCGGCGAGAAGTGGTACGTCGACTTGACGATACCGCACGCCGCATTATCCAGACGATCATGGCCGCTGCCCTTTGCGACGGCGCACTCGGACACGGCGCCTTCGGCACTGACCGTGACTTTCACGACCACGGTGCCTTCTTCGCCCAAACGGCGCGAAACCGGCGGATACTGATCGGGGCTCACGCCAGCCTTACCAAGTACTTTCGGCGCTGTGGTCACGGCTTGGCTCACCGCTGCAGCAACGGCCACGGACGGCGGAGGCGCAACGGCCTTCGGCGCTTCCGTGATCGCAGGCGGAGCAGAGATGTCGATATCCGGCGGGACGAAATTCGATTGCGGGAGATCATCCACCTTCGGCGGCGGCGGTGGAGGCA
>CAIYRG010000117.1 GCA_903928515.1 uncultured Alphaproteobacteria bacterium
CATCGCTGCGCTCGCGCGTCTTCACCTGTCGCACGAGGCATCCTCCACAATCCACCGGCAGAGCTTGGCGTAGCTCATGCCGATATGGGCGGCTTGCTCAGGGACGAGAGATGTCGGCGTCATGCCCGGCTGCGTGTTCGTTTCCAAGAGAATCAGTCGTGAATTCGAGACCGTATCGTCATAGCGGAAATCCGTGCGCGTGACTCCCCTGCACCCCAGCGCCACATGGGCGCGCTCGGCCAGGCGCATCGCCTCTTCGCTGATGGCGGCAGGCACCTTCGCGGGGATGACGTGCTGCGAGCCGCCGGCGGAATATTTTGCTTCGTAATCGTAGAAGGCGAGATCGGTGGTGATCTCGGTCACGGCCAACGCCTTGCCGCCCATCACCGCCACGGTCAGCTCACGCCCCGGCACGAATTCCTCGACCATCATCTCGTCCGACAGATTCCATTCGGCGCGCGTCAGTTCTTCCGGCGGGCGGTTGTCGCCCTTGCGGATGATGTAGACACCGACGGACGAGCCCTCGTTCACCGGCTTGATGACGTAAGGGGGCTCCATCAAATGCTTGGCGCCCGCTTCGCGGCGGTCGGCGACGACCGACTTCACGATGGGCAAGCCTGCCGCCCGGTACACATCCTTGGTGCGCTGCTTGTGCATCGCCAACGCCGAAGCCAGCACGCCGGAATGGGTGTAGGGCAACCGCATCAATTCGAGCAGGCCCTGCACGCAGCCGTCTTCGCCCCAGCGGCCATGCAGCGCGTTGAACACACAATCGGGCTTGGCGGCCAGAAGCTGGGCTTCGAGATTCTCGCCGGGATCGACCTCGACCACGTCGAAGCCTTCTTCGCGCAACGCCTTGGCGCTGCCCTTGCCCGACGACAGGCTCACGTCGCGTTCGGTCGAACGCCCGCCCATCAGCACCGCGACACGTTTGAACCGGCTCATACGGCGGCTCCTTCCAGGGGCACGCCCACGCGCTTGATTTCCCATTCCAGCTCGATGGCGAATTTCGCCCGCACACGCGCGCGTACATCCTCGCCCAGGCCTTCGATATCGGCCGCCGTGGCGTTGCCGAGATTGATGAGAAAGTTCGTGTGCTTCTCCGACACTTGCGCGTCGCCATGCTTCAGGCCACGGCACCCGGCCTTGTCGATCAGTTCCCAGGCCTTGTGGCCTTCCGGATTCTTGAATGTGGAGCCGCCGGTCTTGGCGCGCGTCGGCTGCGAGGTTTCGCGCTGCTCGACCAGTTTTTCCATCCGCGCCTTAATGGCGGCAGGTTCGTCCGTCACGCCTTCGAACACGGCTTCGACATAGACGATGCCTTCGGGCCGGGACCTGCGATAGGAGAAGCCCATCTCATCCGCCGAAAGAATGTGCTTGTCGCCTTTGGCGTCAACGCCTGTGGCTTCCACGAAAATGTCCTTGATCTCGCGGCCATAGCAGCCCGCGTTCATCTTCAACGCGCCGCCGACCGTGCCCGGCACGCCGCGCAGGAATTCAAGCCCCGCAATGCCCGCCTCCGCCGCCGCACGCGCCACATTGGCGTCGAGTGCCGCCGCGCCCGCGCGGATTCGCGTGCCTTCGATTTTGATTTCGGCGAATGCCGACGGCAGACGGATCACCACGCCGGGGATGCCACCATCGCGCACCAGCAGATTGGAACCCACGCCGATCACGCTCACGTCCAAATCGGCAGGCTTGGCAAAAAGAAAAGTCGCCAGATCGTCGGCATCGGCCGGGCGATAGAGAACATCAGCCGGGCCGCCTGCGCGAAACCACACCAGGTCTTTCAGGGCCGCGCCGCTGACATAGGCGCCGCGCACGGGCGGAAGCATGTCGCAGGCGCGGCTCACGCTTTACTCTCCGCATATTGCTTCAACGCGGATTCGAGATTGTGCGCCCAGGCTGTGATCGAGCCCGCGCCGAGGCAGACCACCGCTCCGCCCGGCTTGGCCATTTCGGCGACGATAGGCGTCAAATCTTCCGGGCCGTTGATCGTGCGGACATCGCGCACACCATGCGAGCGCAAGCCTTCGGCATAGCTATCGCGGTTGAAACCTTCGATTGGTGCTTCACCAGCGGCATAGACCGGCGCCACGACGACCACATCGGCATCGTTCATGCAGGTGCAGAATTGTTCGAACGTATCGCGCAGCCGTGTGTAGCGATGCGGCTGCACCACGGCGATGACCGGGCCATTATAGGCCTGACGCGCGGCCTTCAGCGCAGCTGCGATCTTGAACGGATTGTGCGCGTAATCGTCGATAATAGCCGTGCCATTCCATTCCCCGATGCGCGTGAAGCGGCGGCTGACGCCCTTGAAGGAGTTGATGCCGCTGATGATCTTCTCGGACGGCACGCCCAACTCACGCGCCACCACGATGGCGGCCAGCGAGTTCTGAATGTTGTGTTCGCCCGGCATCGGCAATTTCAGGCCTTCGATCGTCTCCGCCGTGCCGGTGCGGCGGTTGGCGAACACCACATCGTAATGCGACATGCCATCGGAGAACGACACGTTCACGGCGCGAACATCGGCCTGACGGTTGAAGCCGTAGGTGATGATGCGGCGGTCTTCGATGCGGCCGACCATGGCCTGCACTTCGGGGTGGTCGAGGCAGCACACCGCAAAACCGTAGAACGGCACGTTCTCGATGAAGCGCTGGAAGGCGGCGCGCATGTTGTCGAAGGTGCCGTAATAATCGAGATGGTCGGGATCAGCATTGGTGACGACAGAAACGGTTGCGGGCAGTTTCAGGAACGTACCGTCGGATTCGTCGGCCTCCACCACCACCCACTCACCCGCACCCAGCCGCGCGTTCGTGCCATAGGCGTTGATGATGCCGCCATTCACGACGGTGGGGTCCATATTGCCCGCATCCAACAACGCGGCAACCATGGTTGTCGTGGTCGTCTTGCCGTTGGTGCCCGCAATCGCCACGCAGCTTTTCAGCCGCATGATCTCGGCCAGCATTTCAGCGCGGCGTACCAGCGGCAGGCTTTGCGCGCGGGCAGCGTCAAACTCCGCATTGCCCGCCTTGACGGCGGACGAATAGACGACGACCTGCGCATCCTTGATGTTCTCAGCCGCATGGCCAATGACCACCGCGATGCCCATGGCGCGCAGACGCTTCACGTTGGCGCTGTCGGCAACGTCCGAGCCCTGAACGGTATAGCCAAGATTGTGCATGATCTCGGCAATGCCGCTCATGCCGATGCCGCCGATGCCGATGAAGTGAATGGCGCCGATGGACAGCGGAACGCGGGTGGCGGCGCGCGTGCTCATGCGGCCTCTCCCAATGTTTCCACCAGATCGGCGAGCGAGCGCGCGGCGTCGGGGCGGCCCAGCGCCTTCGCCGCATCAGCACGGCTCTGTAACTGCGCGGGGGCCGCGAAAATTTCTTGCAACAATGCCGCCAATTTTGGCGCGTCGAGCTGTTCCTGGCGGATCGTCCAGGCCGCACCGGCATTGACCAGCACCGCGGCATTCGCCGCCTGATGATCGTCCATCGCAAACGGATAGGGAATGAGGATCGCGGGGCGACCGAGAACGGTCAGCTCGCCCAAGGTCGACGCGCCCGAGCGCGCGATGACGAGATGCGCGTCGGCCATACGCTTGGGCAGATCGTCAAAGAAACGTGCGACGTCGGCGCGGATACCGGCCTTCGTATAGACCTGCATCACGGAATCCAAATCCTCGGCACGCGCCTGCTGCACGATGGACAGCCGGGCTCGCATGTTTTCGGGGAGCATCGTCATTGCGGCCGGCACGACCTCGCTCAAAGCGCGCGCGCCCTGGCTCCCGCCGAACACCAAAATCCGAATGTCGCCCGACGCGCCCGGCGCGGTGTAGCTCTCGCCCGCCAGCGCCACGGCTTCGGCGCGCACCGGATTGCCGGTCATCACCACACGCGCAGCATCCTTGGGCGCGAAGCGCGCGAAGGGAAACGACGCGGCGATGCGCTTCACATGCGGCGCGATGCGGCGGTTCACCCGCCCCAGCACCGCGTTCTGTTCGTGCAAGGCAGACGGAATGTGTGCGAGCCATGCTGCCATCATCACCGGCAGCGCCGGATAGCCGCCAAAGCCGATCACCGCGCGCGGTTTCAGCGCCCGCAATTTGCGCAACGCCGCGATCACGCCCAGCCCGATCAGCGCCAGCGCCTTGATGCGGCCCAGAGGCGAACGGCCCGCGAAGCTCGCGGCCGGAACGGTTTCGATGGAAGCGCCCGGAAAATCCGCGCGGTAATTGCGCCCGCGTCCGTCGGTCATCACCACCACGCGAAGCCCGCGATGCACCAGTTCGTTCGCCAGCGCCTGTGCGGGGAACAGATGTCCGCCCGTGCCGCCTGCGGCCAAAACATACAGCGCGGTGTCGCGGGTTTTCGTCACTTACGCATCTCGTCAGGAAGTTGCGGACGCTTGCGTGTGACGCCCAGCGCCAGGCCCAAGGTGAGCGCCACCGCCAGCAACGACGAACCGCCATACGACACGAACGGCAACGTCATGCCCTTGGCGGGCAGCATGGAGAGATTCACGCCCATGTTGATGAAGGCTTGCAGCCCCACGACCAGCGCCAACCCCGCGCCCGCGAGCTGCACGAACGGATCGCGCGATTTGGCCGAGCGCAGCAACAGCCGGATCGTTACCACCGCAAACAGCACCACGATCAGGCCGCAGAGCAGAAGGCCGAATTCCTCGCCTGCCACCGCATAGATAAAGTCGGTGTGCGAATCCGGCAGGCGGTATTTCACGATGCCCGCTCCGGGGCCGACGCCCGCGAAGCCGCCATTCTCGAACGCCTTCATGGCGAGACCGGTTTGATAGCCGGTGGACGGATCGAGGAACTGGTTCACGCGCTCGCGCACATGCGGGTGCAGCATATAGGCCAGCACGGCCAAGCCGCCGGTGCCTGCCGCCATCACGGCGATCCAATAATAAGGAAGACCCGCGAAGAACAGCATCGAGACGGTGAGCACCACCAGCAGCATCGTCTGGCCGACATCGGGCTGCATCAACAGCACGGCCACAACGGGGGCCACCATCGCCAGCAGCACCAGATCGCCGCGATAGCCGCGCTTCAGTTTGTCGGAGAGGAACGCCGCCGCCAACACCGCGAAGGCAGGCTTGATGAATTCCGAAGGTTGCAGTTTCAAGCCGCCGAAATTGAGCCAACGGCGCGCGCCGCTCACTTCATCGCCGGTGAACAGGGCCACTGCCGCACCGATGAAGGCCAGCGCGAACAACGCCGCCGCGAGCATCCGCATCTGACGCGGCTGCAGCATCGAAGCGGTGAACAACACCGTGGCCGCGATCACGGCGAACGCCAGTTGCTTCAGCGCGTAGCCGAAATTTCCCGCCGTATCGAAGCCACCCGTCGCCGCCGGGCTCGCCGCGAAGGCCAGCATCACGCCGATGACGATCAGCGCCAGCGTGCCGCCCAGCGCCACGCGGTCGATGGTCCACCACCACTCGGCGAAACCGCTTCTGTCGGTGCGCGAGACGATCATGTTTGCATCTCTTTCTGGGCGTCTTTGGCTTGAGACGAAGGCATGAGATTGCGCGCCAGCGTGCGGAACACATCGCCACGCTGCTCGAAATCGCGGAACTGATCGAACGAGGCGCAGGCCGGCGACAGCAGCACCACCGGGTCGGCGAAGCTTGAGCGCGCTGCGTCGTTGTGAGCCGCGGCCACCGCGCGCTCCAACGTGCCGACACGCTCAAACGGCACGCGGCCCTCCAGCGTCTCCGCGAATTGGTCTGCCGCATCACCGATCAGATAGGCTTTGCGGATGCGCGAGAAATGGGGGCTGAGATCTTCGATGCCGCCCTCTTTCGACTTGCCGCCCGCGATCCAGAAAATATCGGGGAAGCACACCAGCGCGCGCGCCGCGGCGTCGGCATTCGTCGCCTTGGAATCGTTGACGAAGCGCACCTTGCCCACGACGCCCACATCCTCGATGCGATGCGCAAGGCCGGGGAAACGCTGGATGGCCGAGGCCACCGCGCGCGGATCACGCACGATGTTCTTCACCGCCGCATAGGCGAGTGCGGCGTTCTGCCAATTGTGCTCACCGGGCAAGTGCGCGGCTTGCGTCAAATCCATGATGAAGTTCGGCGTGTGATCGGTGGCGTCGTACAGCTTGCCGCCCACCGCGAACACGCCGCGGCCCAAAACCTTCCCGGCCGAAACCGGGATCGTCTGCGCCCCGCCCGCGGCCATCAGGCCCGAATAGATCCGCGCCGATTGCGCGTCGTCGACACCCACAACAACCTTCCCGGTCTCTTGTGTGTGCTGCAGCAGTGTCGTCTTCACCGCCACGTAATTCTCCATCGAACCGTGGCGGTCGATGTGGTCGGGCGAGATGTTGGTCAGCACCGAAATATCGGGGCGCAGATTCGGCGCCAGGTCGATCTGATACGAGGACACTTCCAGCACGTAGACGGTCTTGCCGCCCGGCGGATTCAGATCGAGCACGCCCTTGCCGATATTGCCGCCGACCTCGGCCACGAAGCCGCACGATTGCAGGATGTGGCCGATCAGAGCGGTCGTGGTGGATTTGCCGTTGGTGCCGGTGATGGCGATCACGGGCGCGCGGTTCTGGCCCTGCGCCCCGGTTGCGATGGTGCGGCCGAACAATTCCATGTCGCCGATGATCTCGACACCGGCAGACCGCGCATGCGCCACGATGGTGTGCGGCGCCGGGTGCGTCAGAGGCACGCCGGGCGACAGAACCAAGGCCTTTAAATCCGTCCACGGCCAGCGTTGCCACGGGTCGAGCGGCACATCTTCTTTGGCCGCCGCTAGCCGCGTCGATTCCTTGTCGTCCCAGGCCACGATTTTCGCGCCGCCCGCGATCAGCGAACGCGCCGCGGAAAGGCCGGTGCGTGCCAATCCGAACACGCCGACAGTTTGGCCTTTGAAGAGCGAAACGGGAATCATTGTCTTGTTATCTCAACTTCAGAGTCGTGAGGCCAGCCAAAGCGAGCATCACGGCCACGATCCAGAAGCGGATCACGATGGTCGGCTCTTTCCAGCCCAATTGTTCGAAATGGTGGTGGATCGGCGCCATGCGGAACACGCGCTTGCCGGTCAGCTTGAACGAGGCCACCTGAATCATCACCGAGAGGCCTTCGACCACGAACAAGCCGCCGACGATGGCGAGAACCAGTTCGTGTTTGATGGCCACCGATACGATGCCGAGCACGCCGCCCAACGACAGCGATCCGGTGTCGCCCATGAACACCATGGCGGGCGGCGCGTTGTACCAAAGGAAGCCCAAGCCTGCGCCGACCAGCGCGCCGAGCAGCACCGCCAATTCGCCCACGCCGACCACGTAATGGATTTGCAGATAGTCCGCGAAGCGGACGTTGCCGACCAGATACGCGATCAGCAGGAAGGTCGCGGCTGCGATCATCACCGGCACAATGGCGAGCCCGTCGAGGCCGTCGGTCAGGTTCACCGCATTGGAGGAACCCACAATCACGAAAGCCCCGAACAGCACGAAGAAGGGCCCGAGCTGGATCATCAGACTTTTGACGAAGGGCACAGCCACGGCGCCAGCCATGCCCGGCATTTGCTGGCGCGTGACGAGATAGACGGCCACGCCCGCGATCAGGAACTGGAACAACAGCTTCATCTTCGCGCTCACCCCATCGGAGGAGCGCTTGGTCACTTTTTGGTAGTCGTCGACGAAGCCGAGCAAGCCGTAACCCAAGGTCACGAACAGCACGATCCAGACATAGGCGTTGGACAGATCGGCCCAAAGCACCGTCGCCAGCACCAGCGAGATCAAGATGAGCAGCCCGCCCATGGTCGGCGTACCCTGCTTCTCCACGATATGACGCGCAGGGCCGTCGGAGCGGATCGGCTGGCCCTTGCCCTGCTTCACCTTCAACCAGCGGATCAGCGTCGGGCCGAACAGGAACGAGATCAACATCGCCGTGATCACCGCCCCGGCCGTGCGGAAGGTGAGATAGCGGAACACGTTCAAGAAGGTGAACTTGTCCGCGAACGGCACGAGAAGGTTATAAAGCACCGATCTATTCCTTTTGCCCGGCTGAATTTTTGCCCGCTTTCAACGCGGCGATAATCGTCGCCATGCGGCTGCCGAATGAACCTTTCACCAAAACCACGTCGCCCGGCTTCACCGCCGCCATCAATCGTGGCGCGAGCACAGCCGACGTTTCCGCGTAAGCGCCGCGATGCGCGGGGCTCACATCGGCCCAGAGCGATTTCATCTGCTCGCCCGCCAGGAACACCAGATCGGTCTTCGCCTTCTCCAGATTTCCCGCCAGCTCGCGATGCAGCGCTGGGCCATCCACGCCCAGTTCCAGCATGTCGCCGAGCACGGCAACGCGCCGGCCGCCGGCTGCCAGTTGCGCGCGGCCCAGAAGATCGAGGGCGGCGGCCATCGAAGCCGGGTTGGCGTTATAGCTTTCGTCGATGATCAGAATGTGGTCCGGGCTGGTGAAGCGCGCACCGCGTCCGCCGAGGGCCGTGAAATTCTCCAGGCCCTGCGCGGCCTGCGCCGGATCGAGATCCAACGCGCGCGCCGCCAGAAGGGCTGCCAACGCATTGCCCGCGATGTGGATGCCGTCCGCACCGATGGCGAAACGCAAATCCTCGACGCCGACGCGCGCCCGCACGATCTGCCGCCCGCCTTCCGAAACCGCATCCAACAACACGGCGTCCGAACCCGGCTTGGTGCCGAAGCGCAGAATGTTTTTCACGCCCGCGGCGCGCGCATGCGCTTCCAGTCGCGCGGCCTGGGGATTGTCGGCGGGGATGATGGCCGTGCCTTCCGGCGTCAGACCTTCGAAGATTTCCGCCTTCGCGTCGGCAATCGCTTCCAGCGTGCCGAAATATTCCAGATGCGCTGCGGCGACCGTGGTAACGATGGCGACATGGGGCTTGGCTTGCGCCACCAGCGCGCGGATTTCCCCCGCATGGTTCATGCCGATCTCGAACACACCGAAATGGGTTTCGCGCGGCATCCGTGCCAGCGACAGCGGCACGCCCCAATGGTTGTTGTAGGACGCCGACGACGCACTCACCTCGCCGAAGCGCGCCAGCATCAGGCGCAGCATTTCCTTGGTGGTGGTCTTGCCTGCACTTCCCGTGACGCCAATGATGCGCGCCTGCGTGCGCGCGCGTGCCGCGCGGCCCAAATCCTCCAACGCCTTTTGCGTGTCGGACACCAGCAGCATCGGCATACCCGCCGCAACATCCTGCGGCACCCCCGACATCAACGCCGCCGCAGCACCCGCCGCATAGGCCTTGTTCACGAATTGGTGGCCGTCATTGTTGCCTTGCAGGGCGATGAAGAGATCGCCCTTGGCGATGGTGCGCGTGTCGATGGAAATGCCTGTGGCGCTCCACACGCCACGCGGCTGACCGCCGGTCGCCTGCCCTGCTTCTTGTGCGGTCCAAAGCGGTGTTGCCATCACGCAGCCTCCCCGCCGAATTCGCACGCCACCATCACGGCCTGCGCGCGATCCGAGAAGGGATACGACACGCCTTTGATGAGTTGCGTTTCCTCATGGCCTTTTCCGGCCAGCACCAAAACGTCGCCGGCGCCAAGCCCTTCGATGGCGGCGCGGATGGCAAGCCCGCGCTCGCCGATCTCGCGCGCATTCGGGCAACCGGCCAAAACTTCCTGGCGGATGACAAGTGCATCTTCGTCGCGCGGATTGTCGTCGGTCACGATCACGTCGTCTGCCAACTCGCAGGCGATTTTTCCCATCATTGGGCGCTTGCCTTTGTCGCGATTGCCGCCGCAGCCGAACATCACGTGCAGCTTGCCCGTGGTGTGCGGGCGCAGCGCACGTAAGATTGTTTCCAGCGCATCGGGTGTGTGGGCGTAATCGACATAGATCGCCGCACCATTCTTGGCGCGTGCCATCAATTCCAATCGCCCCGGCGCGCCGCGCAATTTTTCCAACGCGGAGAACACGGCATCGGGCGCATCGCCAAGTGCGATCGCGATACCGGCTGCGACCATCACATTCGATGCTTGAAAAAGCCCCGCCAACTTCAAGCGCACAGCCCAATCGCGGCCCGCATGCTGCAGATGGAGATCTTGCCCGTCGGCGCGCGGCGTGCGTCCGGTAAGGCGAATGAATTCGCCGCTCTCGCCTACGGTGAGCACGTTCAGTTCGCCGAACTTGGCCGCAATGGCGAAGGCTTCCCAATGGGCGGCATCGGAATTGATAACAGCCGGCCCGCCCTCTTCGACCAAATCTTCGAACAGCCGGGCTTTTGCCGCGAGGTAGTGATCGAAGCTGAGATGATAATCCAAATGATCGCGCGTGAGATTGGTGAAACCGGCCGCGGCGATCTTCACGCCATCGAGACGGAACTGATCGAGGCCATGGCTGGAGGCTTCCAGCGCCAGCCAATCGACGCCTTCGGTTTTTAATCGCGCCAATTCGGAATGGATGCGAACCGGATCGGGTGTGGTGTGACCGAGCGCGACCGTGCCGGATGGGGACACAACGCCGAGCGTGCCGAGGCTTGCGGCCTTGCGCCCCTGCTCCGTCCAGATTTGGCGCAGGAAGCTCGCAACCGATGTCTTGCCGTTGGTGCCGGTGACGGCCGCAACCGTTTTGGGCTGTGCGCCGTAAAATTCCGCCGCCAATTTGGAAAGCGCCAAACGCGGATTAGAGGCTGACAAGAATTCGACGCCAAACTCCGAAGCGCGAGACGCGGTGTCCGGCACACCCAGCACGCCGGTTGCGCCACGCTTCACGGCTTCGGCAATGAAATCGGCGCCGTCGATTTTCGTGCCAGGAAGGGCGGCGAACAGGAAACCTGGGCGCACGTCGCGGCTATCCGCTGTCAAACCGCGAAACTGCGCCACCCTGCCCGTCCCGATATCCACCTCTACGCAGTCCTTATATGCAGCTCCGATTATGGTTCCTTTGTGGAAACCCTATGGATGGTCTGCGGCAACAATCACATCTTTCCGAGGCACGCCCAGCAGCGGCGCAATGCGCGCGATGATGCGGCCCGCCATCGGCGCGGTCGTCCAACCGGCGGTCGCGAAACCATACGTGTCTTTGTTGGCTTTCGGTTCATCCAAAAGGACGAAGACCAGATAGCGCGGCGCATCGATGGGGAACACGCCCGCGAAAGACGTGATCAATTTCTTGTGGTCGTAACCATGAATGCCGGGCTTTTCGGCCGAACCGGTTTTGCCGCCCACATTGTAGCCCGGCACATCGGCCTTCTTCCCGGTACCGTCAGTAACCACAAGGCGCAGCAATTGGCGCATCGTGTCGCTGGCATCTTGGCCCAACACGCGTTCGCCGTTTTGCACCTTGTCCGTTTTGAGGAAGGTCGGAACGATTTTGGTGCCGCCGTTAACGACAGAAGCCGCTGCCGCAACGAAGGATAGCGGACTGACCGAAATGCCCTGACCGAATGAGACAGTGGCACTTTCCGTCGGGCCCCATTGGCGCGGCTGCAAGGGCTTTGCACTTTCGGGAAGTTCGCTTTGGGCTGCCTGCAACAGGCCCATGCGCGTCAGGAAGGCGCGCTGATGTTCCGCGCCGAAGCGGGCTGCGATTTGCGCAGTGCCGACATTCGAGGATTGGGCCAGAATTTGCCCGGTGGAGAGATACGGCCCCAGCCGCTCGGCATCGCCGATGGCATATTTGCCGACCATGAATTTGTGGGCGACGTCGAATTGCTCGTCGAGGCGGACGACCTTTTCGTCAAACGCTTCCGAGAAGGCGAAGACCTTGAAGATCGAACCCAGCTCGTAGACGTCCTGCGTCATGCGGTTGCGGGTGGAATCGCCTTCCGCCAATCCGCGCGCGTTCGGTTCGAAATCGGGCAGCGAGGCCAACGCCAGAATTTCGCCCGTGTGCACATCGATCACGATGCCGCCGCCGGCCTTGGCGTGGAACGCATCGATGCTTTCGGCGAGTTCATGCTCGAGGATGTATTGCACGCGCAAATCGAGGGAGAGCTGCTCGGGATGGCTCGCGCCATCGTTCAGAAGCCGCTTGTCCAAACCGAGCTCGAGACCTGACACACCCTTATCATCGACATCCACCTGCCCGATCGCTTGGGCGACGATGCGGCCTTCGGGATAGAAGCGCTTGAAACCGTCTTGGA
>CAIYRG010000118.1 GCA_903928515.1 uncultured Alphaproteobacteria bacterium
AGTTCTGCCGCCGCTGGGGCGCAGCAGAAGCCGTGCTGAATTGTCCATTCCCGGCAGACTTCCCGCTCGATGTGGCCTTCGTCACCAAACTGTTCGGCTTCGAGATGGGCCGCGTGGAAAGGGCTGCGCGCAAAGGCCAAACGCCTGACGCGCACAGCCCCTATCGGCTGCAAGCCTGCTCGCAGACCTGGTTCGATCCGATCCTGCAAAATCTGGCGCGCTCGTTTGCCGGTGTGCGCCTTCGCTATCGGCAGAAGCTGGAAAGCTTCGAGCAGAACGAGGGTGGCGTTACCGCGCGGATGTTGGATATCGAAAGCGGCGCGCTCGAAACAATAACTTGCGATTATCTGGTGGGCTGCGACGGGGCGAACAGCTTTGTGCGCCGCACGCTCGGCATTGAGCTTGAAGGCGATGGCACCATCGGCCAGCCTTTGCATATGTTCTTCCGCAGCACCGATCTGCTGGCGCGCTCAGGCCGCATACCAGCCACGTTCTTCCTGTTGATCGACAAAGGCGGCTTCTGGGGAAATCTGCGCATCATCGATCCGGCCAACGATATCTGGCGCTTGATGGTGGATCAAAGCGACGGCGAAACACCGAATGAAACTGCGCGCAACGCCTATCTAAAACTCGCGCTGGGCCGCGACGTCCTCGTGGAGTGGCTGGGCGCCAGCGTGTGGAAACGCCGTAGCGTCGTGGCGAGCGATTTCGGCAAGGGCCGCGTCTTCATCGCAGGCGATGCCGCACATCAGCTTTCCCCCACCGGCGCGCTGGGCATGAATTCCGGCGTGGCGGATGCCGTGGATTTGGGATGGAAGCTGGCCGCCACGCTGCAGGGCTGGGGCGGCGCGCATCTGCTGGAAAGCTATGATGCCGAGCGCAAACCCATCGCCCATCGCAACGTACGCATGGCGACCGATTTCTTCCTGAATGCGGAAGTCTTCGCCGATATCGGCGACATCATCGAGCGGGACGACGACACAGGCGATTACGCACGCCTGCAATTGGGCCAGCTTGTGGTGGATCAACTGGGCCGCGAATTCCGCACCGTGGGATTGCAGATCGGCTACCGCTATGCGGACTCGCCGATTTGCGCGCGCGAAGCGGGCGCGGCGCCGCCAGACAAACCCGACGCCTACACGCCATCGTCTTATCCCGGCACACGCGCCCCGCATGCCTGGCTTGCCGATGGCCGTTCGATGCTGGATCTATTCGGCACGGGCTTCACGCTGCTGTGCTTTCAAAACGCCGACAACGTTGCGACGTTGGTGTCTGCCGCCGCGCAGCGCGGCGTACCGCTCGATGTCGTCAACCTGACACGAGAAATCGAAGCTGCCCGGCTTTACGAAAAGCCTCTGGTGCTTGTGCGTCCGGATGGACATATCGCGTGGCGCGGCAACGCCCTGCCCCACAACCCTCTTATGTTGATTGATACAATTCGCGGCGCGATATAGCCCTTGCTATTACGCCTTAGAGCTTTCGCGAGAACGATACTGGAACTAAGCTCCCTCGCTAAGCGCGGGCACACGCGCTGTGTGGGGGCCATTATGAGCGAAAAACCAAAAGCCAAATTTCTGTATCCGGAAGCGCTGACGCGCCCCGCGACACCGCCACCTGGTGTTGCGATGGATGAAACCGTGATGGTGCCGATGCGCGATGGCATTCAGCTCGGTGTCGACGTGTATCGCCCCGAGAAAGACGGACGCTATCCGGCGCTGCTGTCGCTGTCGCCGTACTCAAAAGACATTCAGCAAAAGCCGCCGCATTGGAGCCACGCCATCGAATCCGGCGCGACAGGATTCTATGTCGCGAACGGCTACGTGCATGTGATCGCGCAGGTGCGCGGCGCGGGTTACAGCCAAGGACAGTGGAATTTCTTCGACGAGAAAGAGCGTACCGACGGCTACGATCTTGTGGAATGGATCGCGCAGCAGCCCTGGTGCGACGGCAATGTCGGAATGATCGGCGATTCGTATTGGAGCTGGAGCCAATACCAAACCGCAGCACAACAGCCGCCGCATTTGAAATGCGTTTGCTTGCAAGACGGCACGGTCGATCTTTACCGCGACCTTTGTTACCAGGGCGGCATGTACCACCATGCGTTCTTAAGCATGTGGATTCCCTACCACACGCAGATGATGGCGTGGCCCGGCGAAGTCCCCGGCAAAGAGCCTCCGATGAATGTCACGTATGAACTGGCGAAGCGCCCTTATGACGGGCCGTGGTTCCACGAACGCTCCGCGCACAGCCATCTGCACAAAATCAAAACGCCGATGCTCTCGATTGCGCCGCAAGGCGGGCACCAGCATTTCCGCGGGCAATTGTGGGGATACCCACAAATCGACGCGCCCAAGAAATTGCTGATCGTGCCGCCGACCGGCTTCTGGTCGCATGTGCGCTATCTCACGAGTCCCGCCCTGAACGCCCAGATGCTGCGCTGGTTCGATCATTGGCTGAAGGGCAAAGACACCGGCATCATGGACGAGCCGGAAGTGGCGGTGTTCGACGCCGCCACCAAAGTCTGGCGCTACGAGAACGAATATCCGCTGAAGCGCACGGAGTGGACAAAACTGTATCTGCGCACCAACGGCACGCCGGCGAGCGAGGCGCCTTACGGCGCGTTGAGTCACGAGCCGCCTTCGAGCGAAGCGCCCGATACTTACAAAATGCCGGATTCTTACGCGCAGCTGATAAAGAACCAACCCGTGGTGGCATACACATCGCCTACCATGGATTCAGATTTGAAAGTGTGGGGCCCGATCAGCCTCACGCTGTACGGCTCATCCTCGCAGCCCGACACGGTGTGGTTCGTGAAACTGTATGACGTGGCGCCGGACGGCAAAGCCGAGTTCCTGGTGAAGGGCGTTTTGAAAGCGAGCTTCCGCGCATTGGACGCGGCGAAATCCAAACCCGGCCAGCCGTATCATCCGTTCGACAAACAAGAGCTGATCGAGCCCGGCAAAGTTTACGAATATCAGATCGAGATTTCGCCGATCTGCCGCACGTTCAAAACCGGCCATCGCTTGCAGTTACAAATTGCCAGCGAGGATCACACCTACACAAACCCCTTACGCACGCTCGATCTGCATCTCCTGCCGTGGCCGGTGGAGAATGCGGTCCATCACGACGCAAAACATCCGTCGCACCTTCTATTGCCGGTTATTCCCGATGCGCCGGAAATCGCCGAAGTGCAATCTCCGGTGAAGGATATCGATTGGCCAGCACCACCCGGCATGTGGCTGCCGCGCACCGACGGCTGGCCGCTGAAGGCGTGATTTCCAGCTGCGGCGCGTTCCTTACTGATACGCTCCGACTGAGTGTTGGAGCTTGAGCTGAACGCGGCAGTCGGTATAGGCGCTCGTTCCCCGCGCATTCCCGGAGGCCTGACACTGCCTGTCGTCGGCTGCGGCAAACATACCGGAGTCATCGTAGCCTGCCGTGCCCGGCAAACAGTCGGTATGGTGCAAGCCGGCCGCGCAATCGTCGGAATGAGCGGCGCAGCCGGACAGGAATATGGCGATTGCTAGAATCAACTTGGATCTCATATTCCCTCCGAGCAATGGACGCAGCGATTTTAGATTGCTCAGATTCTCTTATACCACGTAGCCGCTTTTCGACAGCGGCATTGTGCGGATGCGGTCGCCATTGATGGCGAAGATCGCGTTGCAGAGCGCGGCGGGAAGTGGCGGCAGCGCGGGCTCGCCCAAGCCGCTCGGCGGATAATCGCTTTCCACGAACACAACATCCACCGGAAATGACGCGGGCATTCTTAGAAGCGGGTATTCGCCGAAATTCTGTTGCTTGATGCGGCCTTGCGCGAAATCGACTTGCAGATTCATTGTCGCGCCAAAGCTGTCGATCACCGAACCCACCACCTGATGCTCGGCCGCCGACAGATTCGTGATCGGCCCGACATCGCAGGCGGCAGTCACCTTGTGGACAATGATCTTCTTCTTCGCATCCACGCTGACATCGGCCACTTCCGCGACATAGCCGAAATCGCCGAAGTGAAAAGCGAGGCCCAGCGCGCGGCCTTTGGGCAACGGCTTTCCCCAACCGGCTTTGTCGCACGCCACTTCGATCACTTTGATGGCACGTGCCGTATTGAATGCGGCATCCTTGCCCGGCTCCAGCCAACGCGGCTCGCCCATGATGTCGAGCAGGAATGCCTTGTGATCGCGCTTCGCGGCAATCGCCATTTCATGGATGAACGATTGGATCGCCCACGTCATGGAATTGGAGCGCGGCGCGCGCCAACTCCCCGTATTCGTGAACCACGGAAATATCGTTTGCGCCACATCCACATTCGCAAGCAGCGTGTGGGGAAATTCATCGGCCTGGATTTGCGTGGCGTTGCTTAAAGCCTTGGCCGTGCCGTCCGGCGAATTGGTGACGAAATGGGTTTGCCACGCGACGAGCTTGCCGCCCCTATCAACCGCGCCTTTGTACCGCAGCGCACCGGCGGGCCTGTAATAGTCATGCGCGAAATCATCTTCGCGCGACCAGGTGAGCTTCACCGGCGCATTCATCACCTTCGCAATCGCCGCCGCTTCGCTGGTGAAATCGTTGCGGCCTCTGCGCCCGAAGCCGCCACCCACGCGCGTGCCGTGCACCAGGATTTTGTCCTCCGGCATGCCAATCACGGGCGACACGGCAGCCGCAGCGCGATCCGGCCCTTGGCTCGGTATCCAGATTTCCATGATGCCGTCATGCGGCCAAGCGGTGGCGTTCATCGGCTCCAGCGTGGCGTGCGCCAGGAACGGATAGGTGTAGGTGGAATCCACCACGGCCATGGCGGACGCAAACGCCGCGTTCACATCCCCCTTGGCGACAACACTCTCCTTACCAAGGCCTTTGATGATTGATGCTGTCTGCGCCATCAGCGCGGCGGAATCATCCTTCGCGGACGAACTTTCATCCCACTCCACTTTCAACTGCTTGCGCGCTTGGAAAGCGGCCCAGGTGGAATTGGCGACGATGGCGACACCGGGCAGCAGATCGGACGAAGCGTGCCCCTCCACCAGGAAGGCGCCCCTAACGCCGGGCAGCGTTTTGATGTGATCGAGATTGGCGCTGGCCGGCACGGCGCCCTGCGCCGGGCATTTCTCGTACACCGCATAGAGCATTCCGGGCAGCGACTGATCGATGCCGTAAAGCGGCGCGCCAATCACGACTTTCGGATTGTCCACGCCGGATATTCGCGTGCCCAGCAGCTTCCAATCCTTGCGCGGTCTCAGCACCAAAGATTTTTCGTCAGGCACCGGCATCGTCGAGGCCTTGGTCGCCAACTCGCCGTACGAGGCGCGCTTGCCGCCGGCGTGCAGCACGAAGCCTTTGTTGGTGGTGCATTCGCCCGCAGGCACGTTCCAACTTTCGGCGGCGGCCGCCACCAGCATCGCGCGCGCGGCAGCACCCGCACGGCGAAGCTGGGTCCAGCTTGTGTAGGTGGAACGCGAACCGCCCGCGTTCTGCGTGCCGTAGAGCTTCGCGTTCAACGGCGCGGTCTCGATTTTCACCTGCGCCCAATCGGCATCCAATTCTTCCGCCAGGATCATGGGGAAGGATGTCCTCACGCCCTGGCCCAATTCGGGCGTCTTGGAGAGCAACGTCACGCTGCCATCAGGCGCGATGCGGATGAAGGCGTTGAGGCTTGTTTGGCTGTCGGCGGAAGCGCCTGCCGGATCAAGACGAAATCCGAGTGCCAAGCCCAGTCCAGCGCCACCCGCCAGCTTCAAGAAGCCGCGACGGCCGAAGCCTCGCGCTTCACGCTCCAAAACCGCTGTCAGATCTTCGTTGCTGTTCATCGTTCTTCCTCGGCCCAACGCCAGAAGAGAAGTTCAGATGCTGTACCCGTGCTTCGACAGAGGCAGCGTGCGAATACGCTCGCCCGTGATGGAGAAGATGGCGTTGCCGACAGCCGCTAAGATTGGTGGCAGCGCGGGTTCGCCCAGGCCCTGCGGATGAATATCCGATTGGATGAACGTGACATCCACCGGGAAGGCTTGCGGCATGCGCAGCAAAGGATACTCACCGAAATTCTGCTGCTTCGCGCGACCGTTCTCGAAATCGACGTTCAAGCCCATCGTCGAGAAGCCATCGAGCACCGAACCCACAACCTGGCCTTCCGCGCCGGAAAGGCTGATCACCGGGCCCGCATCGGCCACGGCCCACACCTGATGCACCGTGACCTTCTTCTTCGCATCCACGCTCACTTCTGCGATCTCGGCGATGTAGCCGCCATTGCCAGGGTGATAGCCGATGCCGAGCGCGCGGCCCTTTGGGAGCTTGCGGCCCCAGCGCGCTTTCTCGGCCGCCGTCTTCAGCACGGCCACGGCGCGATCTGCTTCCCACCCCTTGCCGCCGTCACTGCCCAGAAAATCGATGAGAAAGTCGAGATGATCGCGCTTCGCTGCGATGGCGCATTCGTGCAGGAAGCCCTGCAACTGAAACACGAGGCCATTGGAACGCGGTGCGCGCCATGTGCCGCATTTCGTGCCCCAGGGCAGCATCGTCTGCGTCACGTTCACGTTGGCAATGAGATTGGCGGGGAATTCGCCTTTGTTGAGCTGGCCTGCGATCACAGGCTTCTTGCCGTCATGGCTGAGCGTCACGAAATGGTTCTGCCATGCCGTGACCTTGCCTTTGGCGTCGAGCGCGGCCTTGAAATAGTTCACCGCGGCCGGGCGATACCAATCGTGGCCCATGTCGTCTTCGCGATTCCATGTGAGCTTGACGGGCGCATTCATCTTTTGCGCGATCGCCACGGCTTCCATCGTGGGGTCTTGATGGCCGCGACGGCCAAAGCCTGTCCCTAACCGCGTTTGATGGACGACGACCTTCTCGTAAGGGAGGCCCGTCATCTTCATCGTCATTTCTTGGGCTTTGTCACAGCCCTGGCTCGGCGCCCACACTTCCACGAGCCCATCGTGAAACCAGGCAGTGGTGTTTTGCGGCTCGATATTGGCGTGCGCCAGGAACGGCACGGAATAGGTCGCTTCCACCACATGCGCGGCGCTCGCAAACGCCGGAGCCACATCGCCGGTGGCGGTGATGACATCCTTGCCCATCGTCTGCTTTGCCGTTTCCAGCGCGAGCGTTTCGGTGGCAATGGAACTGTCTTTCGCGCCTTTGGTCTCATCCCACTGCACAACGAGCTTCTTCTTCGCCTGCAGCGCGTACCAGGTGGAGGTCGCCACGATGGCGACGCCCGGCAACACCGATTCCGGATCGCCATCGCCCGGCACGATGAAGGCATCCTTCACACCGGGCAGTTTCTTGATGTCGTCTACGTTGAAGCTGGCCGGCACACCGCCTTGCGCGGGGCATTTGGTGTAGCTGGCGTAGAGCATGTTCGGCAGTTGCGTATCGATGCCGAACAAAGGCTCGCCAGCGACAAGCTTCGGATTGTCGGCGCCGGATTTGCGCGTGCCGAGCAGCTTCCAATCGGCGCGCTTCTTCAAGGCTAAGGTTTTCGGATCGGGCGGCGTGAGCGTGGCTGCCTTCACGGCCAACTCGCCATAGCTGAGCTTCCGGCCGGTCCCTGAGTGCGTGACGATGCTGGCGTACGTGGTGCATTCGGCAGGGGCCACGCCCCATTGTTGCGCGGCCGCTTGCACCAGCATGGCGCGCGCTGCCGCGCCCACTTGGTGACACTGATCGGAATATTCGCGGATGGAGCGCGAGCCGTTGGTGAATTGCTCGCCGAACACACGCGGATTGATGGGCGCTTGTTCGACGCGCACTTTATCCCAATCGGCATCCAATTGCTCGGCGATGATCATGGCCAGACCGGTTTTGATGCCCTGCCCCATCTCCGGCGATTTGGAATAGACGATGGCGTAGCCATCCGGCGTGATGCGCACGAAGGCGTTGAGAACGGAATCCGCAGCGGCGGCCTGCGCGCTTTGCGGCACCATCGCGTAGCCGAGCACGAGGCCCGCACCGGCCATGCCGGTGAGCGCCAGGAATCCACGACGGCCCAGTTTCGGTCCAAAATTTTGGGGCGACTGCTCCTGCAGCCGCCGCATGATCTCGTGATCCGAGATTTCGGGCGATGCCACAACCGGACTAACCGCGTTCATGGATCACCCGGCATTTGCCTTGCGTATGTAAGCGGAGCATCGCGACCTCCCGCCTTGTGGCGGCTGTGTTTTTGGTTTGGACAGACTTTCCGCCAATTCGGGGCCGCTCTCAAGAGCGGCTCTAAGCTGATTGCTAAGGCGCCAAAATCCGGCCAAATTCTTGGGCCTTTCGACTTTGGAGACTGCCATGCCGCACGTGCCTTCCACGCCCAGCTTCCGGCTCGACGGCAAACGCGCACTCGTCACGGGTGCCGCCAACGGAATCGGTTTTGGCGCGGCGGCGGCTTTGGCCGAGGCCGGAGCCGCGGTGACTTTGTGTGACAATCAGAAGGCGGCGGCCGAAGAGGCCGCAGCGGCGATTGTGCGGCGCGGCGGCATGGCGGATGTTCTGGTGCTGGATGTGACCGATGTGGAGGCTGTGCGCGCGGCCATTGCGCAACGCCCGCACGATCATGTGCTGGTGACCAATGCGGGCACCAACAAGCCGCAGCCGAACACCG
>CAIYRG010000119.1 GCA_903928515.1 uncultured Alphaproteobacteria bacterium
AAGCGGGTGACGATATCGAGCACGCGCGGCAGGCTTATGCCCGCGCGCAGTGCGCGCAACGACGAGGCCTGAATGGCTGGGCCATCGGCCATCGGATCGGAGAACGGCACGCCCAATTCGATGATGTCCGCACCGGCACCCGGCAGGCCATCGAGCAGCGCGATGGTGGAAGCGATATCGGGATCGCCACAGGTGATGAAGGGAATGAAGGCCGCGCGGTTCTGGGCTTTCAATTCCGCGAATTTTCCAGCGAGACGGCTCATAGCTTTTGCCCAAGTGCAGCGGCAGCGGTGAACACGTCTTTGTCGCCACGGCCCGAAAGCCCGATCACCACCAATTTGTCTTTCGGCATTTTCGGCACGGCCTTCAGCGCATGCGCAATGGCGTGCGAGGATTCCAGCGCAGGGATAATGCCTTCCAGCCGCGAGCACATTTGGAAGGCGTCCAGCGCTTCCTTGTCGGTGACGGAGGTGTAAGCCACGCGACCGGATTCCTTCAGCCAGGAATGTTCCGGCCCGACGCCGGGATAATCGAGACCGGCGGAAATCGAATGGGCCTCCAGGATTTGCCCGTCCTCATCCTGCAAGAGATACGACCGCGCGCCGTGCAGCACGCCGGGCGAGCCCTTGGTGAGTGTCGCGGCGTGGCGTTCCGTTTCCACGCCCTCGCCCGCCGCTTCCACGCCGTGCATGGCAACGGAGGGATCGTCGAGGAAGGGATGAAACAGGCCGATGGCATTCGAGCCGCCGCCGACACACGCGATCAGAAGATCGGGCAAGCGGCCTTCCAGTGCCTGCATCTGCTGTTTCGTTTCGGTGCCAATGACGCTTTGGAAATCGCGCACCATGGCGGGATAGGGATGCGGACCGGCCGCCGAACCGATGATGTAGAAAGTGTCGTGAATGTTCGACACCCAATCGCGCAAAGCTTCGTTCATCGCATCTTTCAGCGTGCGCGAGCCTGACGTGACGGGGCGTACTTCCGCGCCCAGCAAATTCATACGGAACACGTTGGGGCGCTGACGTTCGATATCGACTTCGCCCATATAGACGATGCACGGCAGACCGAAGCGCGCAGCGACCGTGGCGGTGGCGACGCCATGCTGGCCCGCACCGGTTTCCGCAATGATGCGTTTCTTGCCCATGCGCATGGCGAGCAGAATTTGCCCGATGCAATTGTTGATCTTGTGCGCGCCGGTGTGGTTCAGCTCCTCACGCTTGAAATAGATCTTCGCGCCGCCGCAATGTTCGGTGAGGCGCTCGGCGAAATAGAGCGGGCTCGGACGGCCGACATAGTTCTTCAGCAGCGCATGGAATTCGCCCTGAAAAACCGGATCGTCCTTCGCGTGCGTGTAGGCCTTTTCCAACTGCAGCAGCAGCGGCATCAGCGTTTCAGCCACATAGCGGCCACCAAAGCCGCCGAAATGACCGCCCGCATCGGGGCCTGAGCGATAGGAATTGGGCGTGAGTGTCATGCGGATAAAACGTCTTTTGGAGAAGTGGGGCCGGAAATGTTCGTATACTGAGAGTTGCGTGCAGCCGTGACGAAGGCCGCGATCTTTTCGACGTTCTTCACGCCAGGCGCATCTTCCACGCCAGAGGACGTGTCCACCATCTTCGCGCCCGACACTTGTATCGCGCGGGCGACGTTCTCAACGGTGAGGCCACCGGCCAAGAACCAGGGACGCTTCAACGACGCGCCCGATAGGATTTTCCAATCGAAGGCTTCACCGAGACCGCCGGGGCGCGTGGCTTCCGGTGCAGCCTTGGCGTCGAACATCAGATAGTCAGACATCTGTTCATAGATATGGGCGCGCGCCAGATCGGCTTCGATGGCGATGGGAATGGCCTTGATCACCGGCTTGCCGAACCGCGCCTTGATCTCGGCGACGCGCTCAGGGCTCTCCTTGCCGTGCAATTGCAGAATGTCGAGCGGTGCCACCGACAAAGCGGTGCGAATATCGTCATCGGCGGGATCGACGAACAGGCCGACGACGCGGGTACGCGCGGACAAAATCTGCGCCACGGCGCGCGCCTGATCGGGGCGCAGATGGCGCGGTGAGGGCGGGAAAAACACGAGGCCCGCGAAATCGACCTTAGCGCGCAACGCCGCTTCCGCGGATGCGGGATCGTTCAGGCCGCAAATCTTCACTTGCACGGTCATGGGAGGGCTAAAACGCCTATCCTGGCGCGCCCGTCAAGGGTTCCTAGCCGTTGATACAAAGAAGGCCAACTAGGGCAGCTTTTCGACCTATTTTCCCGGTGCCAGCACCAAGCAACGAAGATAGCTATGACTATGAGCAGCCAGCGATAGCGAAAATCGAGACCACAATAAAACGGAGGAGAAGACCCATCCGGCCTCAAGCCGCCATCACTCTGAATAGTCCAACCATATTCCGAACAATTGTCGGTAAGCACAATGTGCCCATTCATCGCGTTCCCTACGATACCGAGTTGGGGATAATACGGCCCGTGAATGAGGAAGAAACCCACCAGGATTACGACGACAGAAATGACTAAGCTCTCTCGAAAATTGGGCATTCGAATTTTTTGAAAGACAGCCTTCATGCTTCCCCCAGTCCTATGCATTAAGCATACCCCCTACCGCGCCGCTTCACATTCCGCGGCAATCGCGGCGGCGGCGGCCACCGGATCGGACGCGCCCGTGATCGGCCTGCCGATAACCAAAATATCGGCCCCCGCACGCACCGCCTCGCCCGGCGTCATCACACGCTTCTGATCGGCAAGATCGGCCCCTGCCGGGCGCACGCCCGGGGTGACGATGAGGAAGTCCTTACCGCAGGCCGCGCGGATCGCGGTGATTTCCTGCGGGCTGCAGACGACGCCATCGAGACTGGAGGCCTTGGCCAGCTTCGCCAGGCGCACCACCTGCTCCAGCGGCATGGCGCTGATTCCCAGCGCGGCCAAGTCCTCCGCCGTCATACTGGTGAGCACGGTGACGGCGATCAGCTTCGGGCGCGGATTGGCGTTGCCCAGCGCATCCGCCGCCGCTTTCATCATCGCGGAGCCGCCCGTGGCGTGCACATTCAGGATCGACGCGCCGAGCTTTGCGGTTTCGCGCACCGCGCCCGCGACCGTATTCGGGATGTCGTGGAATTTAAGATCGACGAAAACTTTCGCGCCCGTCTTCACTACCGCGCGGATGCCATCAGGGCCATTCGCGGCGACAAATTCCATGCCGAGCTTCACGCTGCCAACATGCGGCGCCAATGCGGCTGCCAGCGCCAGAGCTTTTTCGAGAGACGGCGTGTCGAGCGCAACGCAGATCGGGTTGGCGGTCATGGCGTGTCCTTTTCTAGCCGTGCCTTCTCGGCGCGCGTGGCGCGCTCTTTCTCTTCTTGTTTGGCGCGGGCGCGCGAACGGCGGCGCCAGCCCGTCCACATCACGAGCACACCGCCGATCAAAACCCCGGCGATGAACGCCAGAAAGACCAGCAAATACAGTGGCGTGACGAAAGCGAGCGCGGGATGGTCTTTGGAAAACGGATCAAGGCTGAAGGTGACGGCATCACGATTGGCGAGTGCGATCACAATCGCGATCATGCCGATAAGGCTTGCGAAGAGAAAGTTGACGATCTTCATGTGAGCGCACGTTTGAACGCCTGAACCGCAACGGTCAAGACACGCCGGTCAACCGCGGTGCAGGATTTCTCATCGGCAAAATGAAAATGGCTTAGGCCGTACCGTCGCCGTCGTTCAGTTTCTCGCGCAGTTCCTTGCCAGTGCGGAAGAACGGCACGCGCTTTTCGTCAACCGACACGGGTTCACCCGTGCGCGGGTTGCGACCTTGACGTGCCGGACGAACCTTCACAGAGAACGCGCCAAACCCACGAAGCTCAACACGATCACCGGTGGCCAGAGCCTTGGCGATCTCATCAAGCACAGTCGTGACAATGCGCTCCACGTCGCGGTGGTAGAGGTGCGGATAACGCTCCGCGAGGCGTGCGACCAATTCTGACTTGATCAATGGCTTGCCCCCCAAGGACAAGATGACCTTCCCGTTGTGTGTGGAATTTACCGCTTTCACGGGGGCGGGGGAAGCCCCCCGCCCCGGTTTAAGCGATTGATCAGGCGCGTATTTTTCTCGCAGTGCAGCACGTTGGCACCGATAGAGTTTACACTTTCTCTAAACTGTCACTTTGCATAGGCTCCTGCCGCCGCCCACCGAGATCGCGGCGCGACAACAAAGGGGGAAGAGATGGGAAAGCGCGTTCTCGCAGCAGCTGCCGCCGCTTTGGCGTGCGGTTTACCGGCTTTGGCATTTGGCACCGATGCCGTGCCGGCAAATGTGACAACCGCAATCAACAGCATCGCCCGCTCGACCTATGAGCGGTCGCTGGATGCGGAGCGCAGTCCGGCCCAGGTGCTGAATTTTGCCGAAGTGAAGCCCGGAGACGTGGTCGCGGAATTGGATGATCCGTTCTACGAGAAAATCCCCGGCGACACCTACTCCGCGGGATTCACATACTGGCTGCGTCTGCTCTCTCTGTCGGTGGGCAAACAAGGCCACGTGTATGCGATGACCGCGAACCGTGGATTTCGCGGGGCCAATCAGATGCGCGCGGCCGCGATGCAGGCCGCCGCTGCCGCGGGCAAGCCGAAACCGTTCTTTGTGCTGGGCGCCGATCTCGAAATCGCGTTCCAGAGCGAATTCAAAAACGTGAAAGCGATGTCCGAAGTGCTCGAAAACTTCGGCGGCGACTTCGCGATTCCGGAGCAAGCCGATGTCGTGTTCCTGCGCGACACCTATCACAGCTTCCACAACGCCGCACCGCCGGGTGGCAAGCCGCCGCTTTCCAAAGCCTACGACATGATTCCGATCAACCGCACGATTTATCGGGCGATGAAGCCCGGCGCGGTTTTGCTGATCTCTGACTTTGCGTCAGCGCCGGGCGCCGGGTTCGGTGTGACAGACACGTTGAAACGCGCGGATGCGGAAGCGGTTAAAGCCGAAGTGATTGCGGCCGGTTTTGAATTCGTGGGCGCGAGCAACGCGCTCGCCAACCCGGCGGACGATCATGGCAAATCCGCCGCAGGGCTCGCGCATCCCGACCAGTTCCTGCTGAAGTTTCGCAAGCCTCGCAATGCGTCGCCTGCGGACTGGAGACCAAAGGGCGCGGTGTTCGCCAGATGGCGGAAGGACCATTTGGAAAACACGATGGAAAATCTGACAGCGGGTTCGCCGGAGGGCGCGTTCTATTCCGGCCAATGGTATCACGCCGACGGTCTGCTCGAGGAGCATTGCTGCGGCTTGTTCGGCCCCAACGTAAACGGCGGCGTGCTGCTGAGCACGTATTTCTGGGATGCCGAAGGCCATGTCTGTCAGTATTTCGAACAGCCTGCAGACCCTGTCGATCCGCCCGGTGAGTTGTGGGCGGGTGACGCGAATTGCGAGGGCTTTGAATCGCCGGAGCAGCGTTACTCTTTCCCCGGCGGCTATGCGTGGGCGGACATGATCGGCTTTGCAGATGTCATTCCTGGTGTGAAGCGCGTGGCAAAGGGCGTGATCTATCCCACGCCGAAAACCCCGGATGTCGCGAGGCCCAAGACCAATACGATTCCCTTGGGTTCGGAGCCTGGGAAGATATGGGGTGAAGTCGCACCACCCAATCCGCCGGGCCTCACCGACTTCTATTGCCGGATCGAAGACAGCGCGAATGCGACGGTCTACTTCAGCAACGTGATCCTCGGCGACTTCAGCCAAGCAGCCCGGTACGCCGCTGCGTTCGACGAGTTCGTGCACAGCCATTACGCGGGATCGCAGGGGAGCGCGGCCTGTTTGGCGGCGAACAACGACTTCCGCCAAACGCGCGCGAAAGAGGATATCGAGCGCGCAGCCGACGACAAGAAATCCATGCTGCGTCAGGACACAGGCTGGTACTGGACGCTCGATGGCGCATACGCGTTCCGCTGAGATCCTGATTCTTTCGCAGAAATAGCAAAAGGGCCGGCTTTGCGAGCCGGCCCTTTTTCAAAACGAAAGCAGAGACTTCGAGGCCTTGATTATTCCTCGTCGCCTTCCTTCTTCTTCTGCGCGCGCGACAGAGCCGCACCGAGAATATCGCCCAGGCTGGCGCCCGAGTCGGAGGAGCCGTATTGCGCCACGGCGTCCTTTTCCTCGGAGATTTCACGCGCCTTGATCGACAGGCCCAGCTTGCGGCCGGCCTTGTCGATCTGGGTGATCAGGGCATCGACCTTGTCGCCAACGCCGAAACGCTCCGGACGCTGATCGTTGCGGTCGCGCGCCAGATCGGCGCGGCGGATAAACGCCTTGAGGCCGTCGGTGACTTCCACCTCGATGCCGCCATCCTGAACCTGGGTGACGGTGACCGTGACGACCGAACCCTTGCGCAGGGTGCCGCTCGCGCTCGCCTTTTCGATGGGGTCGCTTTCCAGCTGCTTGATGCCAAGGCTGATGCGCTCTTTCTCGATATCGACGTCGAGGACCTTCACCTTCACGGATTGGCCCTTTTGATATTCCTGGATCGCCTGTTCACCGGGCGTGTTCCAAGAAATGTCGGACAGGTGGACCATGCCGTCGATATCCGCCGAGAGACCAACGAACAGGCCGAACTCGGTGATGTTGCGGATCTCGCCTTCCAGCTCCGTGCCGGCCGGGTTG
>CAIYRG010000120.1 GCA_903928515.1 uncultured Alphaproteobacteria bacterium
CAGCCGGTAACAGCGAGGGCCCGCTGTAAAATCTAAGACTCCGTGTCATGGCCTTTAGAGACCGTGAAGGTTTCCGTCGTGCCCTTGAACGGTCCTTCCTTGTAGTTCACCCGCCAGACATCGCCGATCTTGTGGGGCGCGATGTCGACGCATTCGGGGCTGCGCGGTGCGGCCGGGTTGGGCAGGAAATTTTTGCAAAGCTGATACGCGCCGGGCTTGCCCTGCAGTTTGTAGCTGCCCTCCCAGCCATGCACTTCCAGATTGTCGCCTTCGTGTGTGGCTTTGAATTCCTTGAAGTCACCATTCGGATACAGCCAGATACGAATGACGTAATGCGGCTGGTTCATCGACATCAGCGTGTTGCCGTAATAACCCGCCAGCGGATCGTCGGCATTTTTTGAAGTGGATGGCGCATCCGCCGCGAAGGCCGCAATCGCGCCACCGACGGATACAACCGCCGCAACCACCAGAATCTGTTTCCTCATTTCCCGCTCCCGTATTTTTTTATTTTGGTCTGTTCTTGCTGCCGTCCCGGCATACCCTACTGCCGTCCCGGCACAATCGTATATTGCTCGCGCGCATCTTGATCCGGCCCGTTGGGCATCAATTCATGCCAATGCGCGCCCGGATAATGGTTGTGCAACATCATGCCTTGCGCGTTGCCCGCCGGCGTGTCGGGCGTCTTCGCATCGCTGTAGATGATGCGCGGCACGAAGCCGTCGAACAGCCGCCATTTGTCTTCTTTCACGCGCAGCGCGATCAGGCCTTCTTGCATCCAACTGCCATCGACATGGATAGACGAGCCGTCCTTGGCGAACCACGTATGGCGCTCGAAACTGCCGGGATCGTAGACGATCAGCGTGTTGCCGTAGAGGCCGATCATCGCATCTTCCTTCGCCATCGCCACGAACGGCAACAGCACGGCCATCAAACCCACGGCGCGCAGAATGTCTTTGCGGTTCATCGCGCGCACCATTGATGACCCATTTTCATTGGTGACCTGGGAGCAGCACGAACTGCTCGCGATGGTTTTGATACCAGCCATTGCCGTGCAGCTTGAACCAGTGATCGCCGGGCATCGCATCCGTCACCGGCTGGCAACCGTTGCGCGCGGCCAGCGCCGCGTCGTCTTCCGGCTTCGGCGTCGGCGGCAGAGGCTTCGTGGTGTTGTCGGGGCTGGCGGTGAGCCGCGCATCGCGCACGCAATACTGGCCGTTGGCGACATAGGTGCTCCAGCGACCATCCACCGTCTTCATGGTGATGAGGCCCTCAGAGAGATAGCGCGCTTCGTAATAGGTTTCCGAGCCGTCCCTGTTCCACCACACGCGGCATTGAAAGACGCCCGGCCAGTAGCAGGCGAGCGTGTTGCCGTAATAGCCGCGCATCGGATCTTCGCGCGCGCCCGCTACGCCAAGCGCGATGCCGAAACCGGCAAGCAGAACCGATACACCGAGAGCCAATCGTTTCATGCGGTCGAAGCCCCCTTCAACGCATCACTGATGACCGGGAACGAGCGTGAACTGCTCGTGCACATCCTGATTGGGCCCGTCGGGCACCAGCTCGCGCCAATGCTCTCCGGGAAAATGCGCCTGCAACATAAGACCGACATTGCTGTAGGCGGTCAGACCTTTGGTGTCGTAATCGCGCGGCAAGATGCGCGGCACGTAGCCCTCGAGGAATTTCCACTGCTCTTCATGGATCGACAAGGTGATGAACCCTTCCGGCGTCCAGGCGGCGGTAAAATGCACCGCGGAGCTGTCAGGATTGTACCAGCTATGCCGCTCGTAAACGCCGGGATTGTAGGCCACCAGCGTATTGGCATAGTAGCCCGCCATCGAATCCTGTTTCGCCAGAGCCGCGAACGAAAGCCCTGTGAACACCAGCACAGCCAGGGAGAGCCGCGCGCTCATTGACGCCCCGGCAGGAGCACGTATTGCTCCCAATGGTTGTTGTACCAGCCGCTGGTGTGGAGCTTCACCCAATGCTCGCCGGGCAGCGCATCGACGATGGGCTGGCAGGCGTTGTTGCCGGGCGCGATACGCGGCGGATCTTTGGCCGCCGGTTTCGTCTGTTCCGTGCCGGACGCTTTGGCATCGCCCGACGCGACGGTGCCGCGTGCGCCACGGAAACACCATTGCCCACCGGAGGAAAACGTTTCGAAGCGGCCCTCGACTGTCTTCATGGTGACGATGCCCTCGGGCAGCCAACGTGCTTCGAAATAGGTCTCGGAGCCGTCGGCGCCCCACCAATGATGACATTGAAACACGCCGGGCCAGTAACAGACATAGGTGTTGCCGTAATAGGCCCGCATCGGATCTTCGCGGCCATACGCGACACCGGCAACGACCACCGCCGCCAACGCCCCGCCGATCCACCACATGCGTCGCATGATCATGCTCCCTACAGCGCGGCCGCCATCGCGGCGACGTGATCGCCGATGGCCAGCGAGGATGTGAGGCCCGGCGATTCGATTCCGAACAGGCCGATGATGCCGTTCACGCCATGCTCCTTCGGGCCCACGATCATGAAATCGGGGCGGCCTTTTCCGGGCGGATGGATTTTCGGGCGGATGCCGGAATAGGCCGGCTCCAGCACGCGGTCGCGGATCGCCGGCCAGTACCGCGCAATCGCGTCGTAGAACATCTGCGCGCGCCCCGGATCGACGTTGTAATCCGGCGTGTCGATCCATTCCGCATCGGGGCCGAAGCGCCCGCGCCCGCTCATGTCGAGCGTGTAGTGCACGCCGAGGCTGGCACTTTCCGGCACGGGATAGACCAGCTTCTGGAACGGCGCTTTGCCGAGGAGCGAGAAATAATTGCCTTTGCAGAGATAGGGCGTCGGCACATTGGGCAGGCCAAAGGCCTTGCCCAGCGCACACGCTCCGTGCCCTGCCGAGATCACCACAAGCTTCGCCAGAATTTCGGTGGGGTTCGCGCCGCCAACCTGCACGACGACGCCTGCTTCGGTTGCACACCCGCCCAGCACCGGGGTTTCCAGAGCAATGGACGTGCCGTGATTCTCCGCCTCGCCTTCAATAGCCAGCATTAGCCCGTGCGAATCCACGATGCCGGTGTTGGGCGAATAGAGCGCGCCGATGCAGATGACTTCGGGCTCCATCGCCTTCACGTCGGCGCCGGAGATCATCGCCAGGCCTTTCACACCATTTGCGAGGCCCGTTTCATAAAGATGGCGGACCGTGGCCAACTCGGTGTCGTTGGCCGCGATGATGATCTTGCCGACCATCTGCACGCCCACGCCATGGCTGGCGGCGAAGGCGCGCATCTTGGTGTTGCCCTCGACGCAGAGCTTGGCTTTCAGGCTGCCCGGTTCGTAGTGCATGCCGGCATGGATGACTTCGCTGTTGCGCGACGAGGTGACGGTGCCGACCGCATTCACGGCCTCCAGCAGCACGACTTCGCGTCCCGCCATGGCGAGTGCGCGCGAAATCGCGAGCCCCACGACGCCTGCGCCAATGACGATGCAATCCACGCGTTCCATGATCCGGCCCTGACGAAAACGGGCGTCAGGATAACCGGTTTTTCGCCCCAGGATAGACTAGGCGCTAGATCAGGCGGCGGCAGAAGCGGCCTTATCGGCGACCGCGCGCACCACGATACGCGAGGCCGGAAAGGTGATGGTCACGCTGGTGCCCGCACCCGGTGCCGTATGGATCGCAAAATCTGCCCCGTGCAATTCGGCCAGATGCTTGGCGAGCGGCAGGCCCAGCCCCGTGCCGGAGTGCTTGCGCGATAGCGTGCTGTCGATCTGGCGGAAGGGCTCAAGTGCTGTGGGCAAGTCTTCGGCCGCCATGCCGATCCCGTTATCCGCCACCTGCAGGATGAACCCTTGCGGCGTGGCGCGGGCACAGACGCGCACTTTGCCGCCCTCCTGCGTGAACTTCACCGCATTGGACATCAGGTTAAACAAGATTTGGCGCAGACGGCGCGGATCGGCAACGAGCAACGGCAGATCGGGCTCCACATCCTTGACGATGGCCACTCTGGCTTTGGCAGCCTGTGTCTCCATCAACGCCGCACAGAGGTCGGTCAGCGCACCGATATCGACGTTTTCCTCCTGCAACTCCAAATGGCCGGAATCGAATTTCGAGGTGTCGAGGACATCGTTGATGAGGCTCAACAAATGCGTACCGCTCTGGAAAATATCGCTGGCATAGGATTGGTAGCGCGCGCTGCCGATAGGGCCCAGCGTCTCTTCCTTCATGATCTCGGAAAAGCCGATGATGGCGTTTAACGGCGTGCGCAATTCGTGGCTCATATTGGCCAAGAATTGCGATTTGGCGCGGCTGCCCGCATCGGACTGTTCCTTGGCCAGGATCAACGCCCGCTCGTAATCCTCGCGATTATGGAATTCGCGGATTAACAGCACGGTCAGCGTGACAATGATCAAGGTGACAACCAACATCACGCCAATGATGTTGCGCGTAATGTAACCCCAGCGGGCCAAAGCCGCCGCTTGCGGCTGGCGCACCAAAGCCTGGATACGCGTGTCCAAGCTGACAACGTGCGAAGCGATATCGGGCCCGTCCACGCGATAGACGGGCGGCAGAACGCCTTTGGCGATGACGCGGGCCACGCCGCGGCTTTCCTCCGGTGTCACGGCGCGCAGGAAGATCGTCGTCTCCGGTCCGGGACGCAGCGCGCGCAGGAAGCTTGGGAACTCCTCCACTTTGGAACCCTGAACACGCACCCAGCTTGCGATACGTTGGTTCCCCAGCTTCACGTCCTGACCCGACCGGATCAATGATGCGGCATGGAACGAGGCTGCGGCAGCGATGGCATCGATGCGGTTGCCCGCTTCATCGAGCGCCGCCTGGCGTTGCACGCTCATCACTGTGGCAAGCCCACACCACATGGTGATGAGGAACACCGCCGTGACCAGCGCAATCAATGCGGTCGGGGCCAAGCGGAATTTGCGCGCCGCGAATTTCACGCAGGCAACGAACCGGCTTTTCTCTTTGGCCCTAAAGCGTCCCTCGCCCTTGGCGAAAGGCATCTCGCTCTCCTCGGGTTTCAACGTCACCCCGATTTCCTTCCGCGATTATCCTGGACTGCGTCTAACGAGGGATTAAAGCGGACGTGTTTGGCGCGCAGGCTTTTACGATTGGCGCGCCTCACATCACCGGATTAAGCTTTGCTCAACCATGCCAAACCCCAACAATCCTGAACCACACAGCCATTCCGCGCCCGTAAGCCAATGGGTTGCGCGCTTCGCACCGTTGATCGCGAAAGACGCACGTGTGCTGGATATTGCGGCCGGTCGTGGCCGCCACACGCGCTATTTTCTGGAGCGCGGCGCGCAGGCGACGGCCGTAGACCGCGATGTGTCACGGCTGGAAGATATACGCGGACGCGCAGAAATCGTGGAAGCCGATTTGGAAAATGATGCCCCGTGGCCCTTCGGCGGACGCCGCTTCGATGCGGTCGTGGTGACGAGTTATCTTTACCGCCCGCTGTTTCCCGCACTTCTCGCCGCCGTGGCGCCGGACGGCATCCTGCTCTACGAAACCTATGCGCTGGACCATGAGCACTATGGCAGGCCGCGCAATCCCGAATATCTGCTGCGCCCCAATGAATTGCTGGAAGTCATCTCAGGCCATCTTCACGTGATCGCTTACGAAACCGGGCTTGAAGAGCGCGACTACGGGCTCGGCGTCACGCAGCGCATCTGCGCGCGCAAGGGTGCCGCGCCCATGATGCTTCCCCGCCCATGAGGCAGACTTTCCTCATCACGCTCCTCGTGCTTGGGTTGACGCAGAACGCGGTTGCCGCGCCCTGCCCGCAAACCCCGTCCGCCAAAACCGCAGCGCTGCAAGACGCCATGGCGAAGGGGCGCTTCGTCTCTTACCAGCCCACCGCGTTGCGCGTGATCAACGGCCGAGTGCAACACGCCGACGCGCCCAGTATCCGCGCCGATCTGCAAACGCTGCACCCCTATTTCGACAGCCTCATCACCTACACGTCGCGCGACGGCGCGGAAGCCATTCCCGATATCGCAGCACAACTTGGGTTTCGCGCCATCATCATTGGCGTGTGGAATCCCGGCGACAAAACCGAAATGCAGAACGCGCTGGCCGCATGGAAGGCCCATCCGAAAGTTGTCGTCGGCATTTCACTCGGTAATGAGATTGTGTTCGGCAAACGTGGCACCTGGATCGACGAAACGAAATCGCTGGCCGCTGCCCACGCGGCTTCGCCGCAAATCCCGTTCACTGTCACCGAGCCCTTCGCGCAATTCCTCGACCCGCAAGCGGCAGACACACTCCGGCAGATGGATTTCGTGTTGGCGAATGTGCATCCCGTGTTCGAAAGCTGGTTCCAAACCGCCGCCCCGCACAATTGGGCGGATTTCGTGGTGCAGGTCACAACCAAGCTTGGCGCTGTCTCATGCGGCCCGGTTCTGGTGAAAGAAACCGGCGTGCCGACAGGGCCGGAATCGCACGGCTACAGCCCAGAAAAACAGCGGGCATTTTATGCCGAATTGCGAAGCCAAATGCCGCCGACGCGCGCGCAAGCCTTCTCGTACTTCTCGGCTTTTGATGCGCCGTGGCGCGCGAGTGATTGGAGCCCGGTGCCCGGCCCGCACCCGGAAGAAGCCTTCTGGGGCCTGTTCACGGAAGACCGGCAACCGAAACCGGCCGTGAAGGAATTGCCGAAGCTGCGATAAGCGCTAAAGAATCAGCATCGCCACAGTGGCGACGCCCATGACGGCGGCGGTGAACAACCCGAGCACGCGTAAGTAAAAGGGCAGCACAAGCGCGCCCATCACTTTTTTACGTGAGCCCAAGATCACCATCATCACGATCATCGGTGCGGCGACCACACCGTTGATAACCGCGCTCCAGAACAACGCCTTCATCGGGCTGATGGGGAGAAAGACAATGCCGAGGCCCACCGCGGTGGACAGCGCAATCGCGGCATAGAAGGCGCGCGCTTCGAACGCTTGGCGTGCAAGGCCCACCGTCCAGTTCAACACCTCGCCGATGGCATAGGCGGCAGACCCGGCCAGAACCGGCACCGCTAGCAACCCGGTGCCGACAATGCCCAGCGCGAAAATCGTTTCGGCCAGTTGACCGGCGACAGGACGCAACGCGGAAGCTGCATCGGCGGCTGTGTCGATCTGGGTGTGGCCGGACGCGTGCAGCGTGGCGGCGGTTCCAATCATGATGGCGAAGGCGATGCAGTTGGAGAAGATCATGCCGACATAGGTGTCGATGGTGATCCGCTTCATCTGCGCCGGTGCGTCTTTCACGTGCTGGCGCAGGGGCCGGGAATCGTCTTCGGCGTGCTCTTCCTCGGCTTCTTCCGAGGCCTGCCAGAAGAACAGATAGGGGCTGATCGTGGTGCCCAGTACCGCGACAAGTGCGGTCAGCGCCTCGCGCGTCAGGCTCACACTCGGCACCAACGCGGCCGACAGAGCCTCACCCCACGGAACATGGACGACAAAGAGCAATGCAACATAGGCGAAGAGCGCCAGCGTCAACCATTTCAGGATCAGCACATAACGCTTGTAGGAGAACCAGATCTCGCAGCCGGCGCAGATCGCGGCAAACAGAACGGCATAGACGATGGTCGGCCCGCCGATCAGCAACTTGCTGGATTCCGCCATGGCGCCGATATCGGCGCCCAGATTGATGACGTTGGCGACCACCAGGGCCGCCACGAGCGAAAGCGTCAGCCAGCGCGGCATGTTCTGGCGCATCGCGGAACCCAAGCCGTTGCCGGTGACGCGGCCCAATCGGGCGGCGATTTCCTGCACCGCCGCCATCAGCGGCGTGGTGAGAACCACCGTCCAACCCAGCTGGTAGCCGAATTGCGCGCCGATCTGCGAGTAGGTGGCGATACCGCTGGGATCGTCATCCGCCGCGCCCGTGATCACGCCGGGGCCCAATTGGCGGATCAGATTCGGCAGCCGCAGTCCTTTGTGCCCCGGCTTCGGCTTGGCCTTCTTCTGTTCGGTTGGCTGGGATTCGGTCTTTTGCGTCACAAAACGATTCCTTGCGCGGGAGGCGCAGCCCTCGAAACTGGGACGGAAGGGCGCTGGGCCTCAGGTCGAAACAGATGTCGGCAGCAATGTCGGGCGGTGGCTATACCTCTGTTTACGAAGTCTCAGCAGGCACAGCCTAGTTTAGGCGGAACGCAATGTTTCTGAACCGGTTGCATTGATACGCACGGAGTGCGTGGAGTAACCTTAGCCCCAATCGTGGCGGGGCGCGCCATTGGAGAAGCAGCTTGACCAGCGAAACAGAGAATTTGGGTCTCGATAAGTCGAAGACCGAACAAGACGTGGACGCCCTGGTGGCGGAGATGAAGCAATTGCGCGCCGATTTCGCGCGCGTGACCGGCATCTTGAACGACATGGCCCGCCACGGTGCGGCCGACGCGCGCGACAAGGTGGAAGAAACCGCCGAACGCGCCTGGGGCGAAGCCAAGCGCAAGACGCAGGATTTGTTCGAACAGATCGAAGAGCGGCCTATCGCCAGCGCGCTGGTCGCTCTGGGTCTTGGCTTCGTGGTCGGCATCATCTTCACCAGCCGCCGTTGATCGGCGGGGACCATGCAACGCATTGTCGCGAAAATCGCCGGCCTGATGATCGCGGCATCGATTGCGATGATCGGATTCGCGATTGCGGCAGCCTACCTGTCGCTCGCGCTCTATGACTATCTGGAGACACTGATGTCGGCGCCGCTCGCCAGCCTGGCGACGGCGCTCATCGTGCTCGCGGTATGCGTGTCGATTGCCTTGATCGTCTATGGCGTGACCAACGCGGGCCAAGCCAAGGGAAAGAAGCAGGAGCGGGAAGAGCTTCTGCACACGCTGGAAGAATATCTGCTGGGCGCGGGCGTCAGCGCCGTCATGGCGCGCAAGCTGCGCGGCATGGGCTCGAAGCACCCCTTCGCGCTGGCCGCAGGCTTCGCTGTGGCCGGGGTCGTGCTCGGCTGGAGCCCGCGACTGCGGGATTTCCTGAAAGACCTCTGACGCATATCCAGGCTTCTCGCGCGGGCAGAATTTGCTAGGTTCCCTTCACGAATTTCGCGAGGGGCATTTTCATGGCGCACCGCATCCGCGTTTTCACAGCCTTTATTGCGATCCTTTTCCTCTTCGCGGTGCCGTCCGCGCGAGCCGACGATCTGCCTATTGTGCAGTCGGAAAACCGCCCGTGGGAGGAAGCCCAAGCCACGCTCACGGCAACGGTCACGGACATCCTGAAGACCAACAATTTGGTCGTTATCGCCAGCCACGAAACGGCATTGCTCAAATCCCTCGGGAATGCGCCTGCGTCGTTTGCGACCTTCGACACCAAAGACAAGATGTACGTGCTCGCCGATGGGCAACCGGAATCGGCCGCGGCGTCGTTGCTCGGCAGCCTTTTGGCGACCTCCGTTCACTCGCAAACAAATGCGACGTCGATTTCAACCATCGTTGTCCCCAACCCCTACCCGATAATGGCGTTCTATCTGGGCAGCTATTACAACGAGATCGGCAAGCACGAAGACGCTGTGCGTGTGCTGGATGCAGCCCTGGTGGCTTCTTACCGGCTCAATAAAAATGGCGGCGATACGTTCACCCTCCTTCTCACAGAGCGCGGCGCCGCGTTCCTGGCGCTGAAACGCTGGCCGGAAGCGTTGGAAGCCTATCAACGCGGCTTGTCTATCCAAAAGCTCGGAGACAAGGATCGGGCGCGTATGCTGCGCGGGTGCGGCTTCGCTTTGACGGAATTGGGCCGCTTGGATGAAGCCGAACAATCCTATCGCGACTCGCTTAAGGCGGAACCCGACAACCGGGTGGCTCAGAACGAATTGCTCTATATCGCGAAGTTGCGGGCCGGTGCCCCGCCCACATCTCCCGGACAATTGGTGACGCCGAACATGCCGAAGCCGCCGCCGCTACCGCCCGAGAAATCTCTGTGACATTCAACCCACCGCCGCGCGGATGGCGTCCGGCGTGATCGGCGTTTGGCGCACGCGCAAGCCGGTGGCGTCGAACACCG
>CAIYRG010000121.1 GCA_903928515.1 uncultured Alphaproteobacteria bacterium
CAGGGTCTTGCCGCAGCCGGTGGGGCCGATGAGCATAATGTTGGACTTGGCCAGCTCGACATCGCCATTTTTGCCCGAGCTGTTGATGCGCTTGTAGTGGTTGTGGACGGCGACCGAGAGCACCTTCTTGGCGTGGGACTGGCCGACGACATAGTCGTCCAGCACCTTGAAGATCTCCGATGGCGAAGGCACGCCTTCGCGCGACTTCATGAAGGAGGTTTTGTTCTCCTCCCGGATGATCTCCATGCACAGCTCGACGCACTCGTCGCAGATGAAGACCGTTGGGCCCGCAATAAGTTTGCGGACCTCGTGCTGGCTCTTCCCGCAAAACGAGCAGTAGAGGGTATTTTTGGAATCGCCGCCGCCCGACTTGCTCATGGGCACTCCTTGAGAAACTCCGTCGAAGGGCGTTTTCGCCCCACCGTACCGGCCCAGACTGCTCTGCACGAACCGCGCCAAGCAGGGCCGCACCAAACCCGAATCTTACCGCTGCTTCGCAGTCAGCGATACGATCACGATAGCCGCGCCGTGATCAAGAATTGTTTAAGGCGTCCGGTCGAGACCGATTTTCCGCCAAATCCGGGCATTTGGAACTTTGGCGTCACTTAGCCGCTGGGTCAGTCGGACGGCGGCCATAGACCTCGTCCACCAGCCCGAACGTCTTGGCCTCTTCGGCCGTCATATAAGTGTCCCGATCCAGGGCTTTTTCAATAGCCTCCACCGGCTGCCCGGTGTGCTTTGCATAGATGTCGTTCAGGCGGCGTTTCAGTTTGAGGATTTCCTGGGCATGGCGCGCGATATCCGCGGCCTGTCCATAGAACGAAGCCGACGGCTGATGCACCAGAATGCGCGAATTCGGCAGCGTGAAACGCTGGCCCTTCTCGCCGGCGCAGAGCAGCAGCGAGGCGGCCGACGCGGCTTGGCCGACGCACAGCGTCTGCACGCTGGGGCGGATGTATTGCATCGTGTCGTAGATCGCCAAACCCGATGTCACCAACCCGCCAGGCGAGTTGATGTACATAGCGATTTCCTTCTTCGGATTCTCGGCTTCGAGAAACAGAAGCTGCGCCGTGATCAGGCTCGCCACGTTGTCTTCGATCGGGCCGGTGACGAAGATGATGCGTTCTTTCAGGAGGCGCGAATAGATGTCGTAAGCGCGCTCGCCGCGGGCGGTCTGTTCGACCACCATCGGCACGAGCATGTTCATGTGGACTTCGCGCGGGTCTCTCATCGGGTCTGGGATCTCGGTTTGCGGATTCGTTGCGAGGAAACGCTAGTCCTTCCCCGGTTGGGGGGGAAGGGAGGCGATGACGTTCAGGCTATCAAGCCAGATGTAAAGAGATCGTATCCCCGAGGGGCACCTTCAAGGCCACCTCGGGTCCGCAACGTCCAACCGACGGATGCCATCAGTCTTTCTTCTTGGACTTGGCCTTCGGCTTCGTGTCTTCGGCCGGTTCCTCGGCGGTCAGCTTCTCGGCCGCATCGTCGGGGTCGAGATAGAGGACTTCGCGCGGGACGTTGCGGTCGTTGACCTTCACGATTTCCGAGAGGAAATCGACCACTTTGTCTTCGAACAGCGGCGCGCGGATGGAGGCGAGCGCCTGCGGGTTGTTCGCGAAATACTGGAACACCTGCTGCTCCTGGCCACGGAAGCGCATGGCTTCCTGCTGGATGGCGCGGTTCATTTCGTCCTGGCCGACGGAAAGGCCGTTCTGCTCGCCGATCTTGGTCAGCACGAGGCCGAGGCGCACGCGGCGCTCCGCGATCTCGCGATAATCCTTCTTCAGCTCGTCTTCGGTCTTGCCTTCGTCTTCCGGGTTCTTGCCTTCGCGCTTCATCTCGGCTTCGAGCTGGGCCCAGATGCCGCCGAATTCCTGCTCGACCATTGCCACGGGCAACGCGAAATCATGCGCCTTGTCGAGCGCGTCGAGAATGCGGCGCTTCAGGTGCATGCGGCTGGCGCGGTCGTGATCGCCCTTCAATTGCTCGCGCACGCGATCCTTGAGGATTTCGAGCGAATCCAGGCCGATCTTCTTGGCGAACTCGTCGTCCAGCACCAGTTCGGCCGGCTTCTTCACCGCTTTCACCGTGACGTCGAATACCGCGTCTTTGCCCGCCAGATTGGGCGCACCGTATTCTTCGGGGAATTTCACGCTGACCGCGCGCGCGTCACCGACCTTGGTGCCGAGCAACTGGTCTTCAAAGCCCGGCACGAAGCTGCCGCTGCCCAGCGTCAGGTCGAAGCCGTCGGCCTTGCCGCCTTCAAACGGCACGCCGTCGATCTTGCCTTCAAAATCGATGCTGACGGAATCGCCCTTCTCGGCAATCGCGCCGTCGCCTTTGTCTTCAAAGACGCGCTGGCTATCGGCCAAGCGTTGCAACGCTTCGTCGAGTTCCTCATCGCTGACTTCGGCGACCAGACGCTCCGCTTCGACCGAACCGAGATCGGCCAGATCGAAATCCGGCATCAGATCGACGGTGAGCGAATATTGCAGATCTTCGCCGCCTTCGATCACCTTCTCCGGCCCGGTGATGAAGTTCACCTGCGGCAAGGAGGCGGGCTTCAGCGCGCGCTCTTTCAGAACCTGGTCGGACGTTTCGTTGACCGTCTTCTGGACGATGTCGCCCAGCATGGACTTGCCATAGGTCTTCTTGAGGAACGACACCGGCACCTTGCCGGGGCGGAAGCCCTTCAGCGAGACGCGGGGCGCCATTTCCTTCAATTCGCCCGTCAGCTTTTCTTCGAGGTCGGAAAACTTGACCAGAACCTCGAATTCACGGTGCAGGCCTTCGGAAATCTTTTCGGTAACTTGCATGGCGCTTCCTAAGTCTAACGTCCAACGAACATCCCAAAACGTCTCGGCCTGACGGCCTGGTGCGGGCGGAGGGATTTGAACCCCCACGACTTTCGTCACTGGAACCTAAATCCAGCGCGTCTACCAGTTCCGCCACGCCCGCGTTGGGCCTTGAAGGGCGACGGTTGAGGCGCGCCCTATATCATGGTGTTTGAAGCCGGGGCTAGGCCGACTTTAAGGCTTTTAAGACGGAAGGCAGACCTTCCGGCAAATCTTCGGCCGTAAGACCCGGCCCAAAAGCGGCCGCCGATTCGCCCTGCAGCCAGGCCGCCGCGCAGGCCGAGGCGAACGCCGCCATGCCTTGGGCCCGCAAACCGCCGATCAAACCGGCCAGAACATCGCCCGCTCCCGCCGTCGCCAGCCACGGCGGCGCATTAGAATTGATCGCGGCGCGGCCGTCCGGCGCGGCAATGACGGTATCCGCCCCTTTCAGAAGAATGATCGCCCCGCAGGTCTTGGCCGCCTCGCGGGCGGCCGCGAGCTTGGAGGCGCTGCCGCCCAGAAGCCCCGGAAACAATTTCTCAAATTCGCCCTCGTGCGGCGTGAGCACCGTGTCGGCGGTCAGTTGCGCGAACAACTCCTGCGGATTTTTCGCGAACGCCGTGAGCGCATCGGCATCGAGCACCGTGGCCGCACCACTTTTGAGAACTGCACCGACCAGCGCACGGGTGCCCTCGCCGCCGCCGCATCCGGGGCCGATCACCACCGC
>CAIYRG010000122.1 GCA_903928515.1 uncultured Alphaproteobacteria bacterium
ATTTCGGAACCCTTGGTTAATGAAGAAAAATCGCGCCTCCGGCTGTGATTCGCTTAAGTACATTCCGATCCTGTTCGCATCATCGACATATGACGATATTGAGACCCAGCGATCTCATTTCTATGAGTTTGCGTGAGGAAACTAAAAGCAGACCGAGACTGTGCGCCATCAAGACGAAGCAAAGCGTTGCAGCATTTACGGCCGATAGCTTAGTTAATTTGATTTTGTGCCGCCTTTTTTAATTTGCCACAGCCGTTGGCGCGCAAACTCGCTGGAGACCACTATGTCGGACTCAGTGCTTGAGGAAAACTCTCCGGATGCTCTGAAGCGGCTATCAGTGGCGGAAACGTCTCTTTGCGGTAATCACGGTCGCGATAATTTTCTCGGCCGTTTCGTAAATGCTTCGATCAATCTGCACCGCGCCGACTTCGGCAGCGTACAGTTGTTCAATGCAAGGTCGCGTAAGCTGGAGATCGCTTACCAGAACGCTTACCCTGAAGAGTTCCTGAAGGTGTTCGGCAGTGTATCGGCCGATGATCGCTGCGGCAGCGGTCGTGTGTTGCGCGAAAATCGCGCCGTCATTATTTCAGATGTCGAAGTGGATGCCGATTACGCTCCGTTTCGTGGCGTCGCCAAGACGGCAGGCTATCGAGCGATGCAATCGACACCGATGGTGGCGACCTCGGGTGAGCTGATCGGGGTCGTCTCGACGCATTTTGCAAAACCGCACCGGCCGACAGTCGATGAGATGATGGCGATCCGGTTACTGGCGCGTCATGCTGCCGATCAGATGGCACGCTTTGGGCTGGAAGACAGCCTGAAGGCTGCCGAGGCGAAGCAGTGGCTGCTCTCCGCCGAGATGAATCATCGTCTGAACAATATCTTTACCATTATGCAATCGGTGGCGCGAAAGATGCGCAAGTTGACCACCGACCCAACGACGTTCTTCAACGGCTTCATCGACCGTATCCAGGCCTTTGCCAATGCACAGCGGCTGTTTTCCGAAAGCGATGGTGTAGGCGCCGACATTCATGACCTCATTTACGGCCAGTTGGCGGTCGAGCACGCGGATTCAGCCCTCGCTTGCAATGGACCTATCATCAAGTTGCGGTCGGAAACGGCGCTAACCCTCGGCATCACTCTACATGAACTCGGCACCAACGCGCGTAAGTACGGTGCCTGGAGTGTGCCGGACGGCAAGGTAAACGTGCGCTGGCGCGTCGAAGCCAGCCATAAAGGAGATTCGCTCATTCTGTCATGGCGCGAATCTGGCGGCCCGCGGGTCGTGGCACCGACCCGAAACGGTTTCGGCAGTACGCTGCTGAGCAGGTTCCTATCGGTAGATGGCGGTGAATCTCCGGTACTGCGCTTCGAACCGCACGGATTGGAATGCGATCTTCGCGTCAAGCTGGCAGCTGGCGATAAGCTCCCGCTTGGGATCGTATCATTGCAGCAGTCAAACCAAACCAATACTGGCTAGCGACTATCTTAACTGGCTGGAGTGCGATTGATGAAGCC
>CAIYRG010000123.1 GCA_903928515.1 uncultured Alphaproteobacteria bacterium
TCTTCGCCGTTCAGCCGTTCCGTGACCCAGGATGCGCAACGATCAATCGCGTGCTGGCGCAGATTTTGCGGCCACAAGTGGTTGCCGCGCTTCAAGATCTTGTCGAGCAGGTGGAAGAGGGCGAACCAGATGATCTTCTGATGCGCGGCGCGTGATGAGGTGCGGCTATTCTTCGCGAACAATTCCGCAATGTGGATGTCGCGTTTGTTGCGGGCGCGCGGCTTTAAGGTTTGCAGCACCAGCAGAGGCACGATCACCGTGCGCGCCCAATACGACATCTTGGATAGGTGGATGGGAAACCAGCGCGGCGCCAGGATCAATTCCACCGGCATGGTGGGCACGGCGTTCCACGGGACTTCGCCGAAAAGTGCGAGCATCATGCGTGTGAACACGTTGGCGCGGCCGGCACCGCCATGCGCCAGGATCGCATCGCGGGCGCGCGCCATGTGCGGTGCGTCCGGCGAATCCCCGATCATCTTCAACGCGAAATACGCCTTCACACTGGCCGAGAGATCGAACGCGCCATCGAAATATAAAGGCCAGCCGCCATGCGCGGCCTGGATACGCCGCAGATAATTTCCGATCTTGGCTTCGAGGTCTAAGTTCGCCTCTTCGCCGAGATAGTGCACGAGCAAAACATATTCCGCGGGAATAGTGGCATCGGCTTCCAGCTCGAACACGAAATGCCCATCAGGCTTGCGAAAGCCGAGCAGCGCGTCGGTGGCGCGTGCGATGGAATCGGACAGCGCAGCACTTTTGTCGGTGGTCGAAGGCTTTTCCTGACCGCTCATCTATCGGCTCTGTAAAATCAATGCGGCGGCCTTGTTGCCCGAGCGCACCGCGCTTTCGATGGTCGCGGGCAAACCGGTATCGGTCCAATCGCCCGCCAGCGCAAGATTGCGCCAGATCGTGGCCGCACCGGGCCGTCTTGCGGCCTGTTCCGGGGTGGCGGCAAAGGTAGCGCGCCGTTCGCGCACAATTTGCCAGACGGGCAGAGGTTCGTCCCAGCGGTAGAGCGCGCAGATATCGTCCCAGATGCGCGCGGCGAGTTGTTCGCGCGGTACATCGGACAGCGCGTCGGCCGCGCTGATCGTCACCGAGATGCGGTCGGGGAACGCGAACACCCATTCGGCGGCGCCGCCAATCAGCCCGGTCATGGGCGCGGCATCCTTGGGCGGCACACGCTTGAAATGCGCGTTGGCGATTTCGCGGAATTCATTGGGCACGGTGAGATTGGGCACCATGTCGCCGGCGATCCAGGGCGGCACGGCCAGGATCACGGCATCGCCGGGCGTCAGCGCGATACTTTGATCGCCCATATCGAGCCCGATCACGCGCGTGTCTTCGTAGCGCAGCGTACGTACGCGCTGGCCGAAACGAACATCGGCTTTGCGGGCTTTCAAGAATTTCAGCGCAGGCTCGATGAACGCTGCGGACAAAGTCGGTACGGCGATGCAAGGGCGGCAGGCAGCACCATTTTTGCCGAGGCTGTCGTTCACCACAGTAGCCGTGAGCGCCTGTGATGAGATTTCCGGCTCGGTGTTGAGGGCGGCCAGCAAAATGGGGCGCAACAATTTTTCCCAGATGGGGCCAGACACCGGCACCGTATCGCGGACCTGTGTGGTGGTAGTAACGCGCAGCTTGCGATAGGGCCAGTAATCGCGCGCATGCGTGCCGGGCACGCGGCGGTGATCGGACATGACCCACCAGGGAAATGCCCCCGCATTGGGATGGAAATTCCAACGCTGGCCGGTGTGCAGATCGAGAAACGGGAATAGCGCGTCGCTTGGTCCGCCGAGATGCGCGGATGCCCCCAAAGTCTTCACGAAATCCTGCGCGGCAGTGTTGCCGGATAGGATGACGTGATTGCCATTGTCGATCACGGAATCGAATTGCGGATCGAAATAGGAGCGGCAGCGCCCGCCTGCGTGTGCGGCAGCCTCCAGCAACGTCACGGGAATATCGCGCTGCGCGAGCGCGACAGCGGCGGCGAGGCCCGACAATCCTGCCCCGATGACGTAAACCCGGCCGCCTGTCATGCGGCGAGCCCGTAGCGCAACGCCAGCCAGAGCAGCAGGGCTTTGGGCAGCTTCACGCGCTTGCGCGGCGGCAGCCAGCCATCGCGCTCCATGCGCGTGAGAATGCGGCAATAGACGGCGCTCATCAGGCGCGGTGCGCGCAAGCCGCCCTTCGGTTTGGCACGCATGATGCGGTCGGCTTCCGCATAATGCGTGTGCGCGATTGCGGCCAGCGCGCGGCACACGGCATCGATACGGAAATTCGTGTTGATGATATTGGGATCGCCGCCGACAATCCCTTGGCGCTGCAGAAGCTCGCGCGGCAGATAGAGGCGGCCTATGGCGGTGTCTTCATCGAGATCGCGCAGGATGTTGGTGAGTTGCAGTGCGCGCCCGAGATGATGCGAAAGCCTGAAGCCCGGCTCCTCGTCCATGCCGAAAATTTTGATCGACAAGCGCCCGACCGCGCAGGCGACACGGTCGCAATAAAGTTCGAGCTTGGCCATGTCGGGTGCGCGGATGTCTTCCTTCACGTCCATTTCCATGCCGTCGATGACGGCAAGGAAATCCTCCTTGTGCAATCCGTAATGCCGCACGGTAGCTTCGAGGAAGGCGACGCGTGGCCGTGTTTCGCCCGCATATAGTGCCTCGATGTCGTGGCGCCATGCTTCCAACTCGGTAAAGCGCGGCTCGCGCGGGCCATCCTGATTGTCGGCGATATCGTCCACCGCGCGGCAGAAGGCATAGACGGCGAACATGCCGTCGCGTTCCGCTTTCGGCAGAATCTTCATCGCCGTGTAGAAGGAACTGCCCGAGGCTTTGCGTTCGACTTCCGGGCTGAGTGCGATTTGTGCGGTGCTCATTGCGCGCGGCCGGTGAAGAATTTTCCGGCTGCCAGAACCGCCAGGCCCAACGCCTCAACTTTGCGGTGATGCACACGCTGTGAGAGCGGATCGCGCCGCATCAGCCCGTTGTTCAGGCTTTCGGCGAGGCGCTGGATGATGGCGACTTCCAGGCCCAATTTTTTGTCGCGGATAGAACCGGCGAACGGTTTGGACGCACGCAATAGGCCCGAGGTCCGTTCCGCGAGGCTGCGGATGATCTTCAACAGCGCGGGAGGGGCAGTTCTCCCCGCAAGCGCTTCCACCGTCAGGCCTGCCGCTTCCAACTGTTCTTCGGGAATGTAGACGCGATTGAGATCGCGATAATCCTCGGCGCAGTCCTGCAAATGGTTGATCACTTGGAGCGCGGAGCACAAAGCATCCGATAGGGGCCAGACCATGTGGCTCTCGCCGTGCACGTCGAGCACGAAGCGCCCCACCGGATTGGCCGAACAGCGGCAGTAGTCCATCAAATCATCCCAATCGCGATAGCGCAATTTGGTGACGTCCCGGCGGAAGGCTTCCAGAAGATCGAGGCCATGCTGAATGGAAAGCCCGCGCTCGGTGCATACAGCGCGCAAGGTGGTGGCTTCCGGTGAGATATTGGCTTCGCCCGCGAGCGTTGCGCGCATGGATTCCAACAGAGCGAGCTTTTCGGACGGGCGGGCGGTTGTGTGATCGGCGACGTCGTCGGCAGCGCGTGCGAAGCGATAGAAGGCCAGGATCGCCTTGCGATGTGCGCGCGCGATCAGAAAGGACGCGACGGGAAAATTCTCGTCCTTGTGGGTCTTACCGGAAGAAAGCGTTGCCGTGTCTGTCATTGCGCCATGGCCTGCGCGCGGCCTTTCCACAGCCCGCCCAGCCCACGCCAATAGCGCCAGGCCGAGCGCAGCGTGAACAACGTGTACATCAGGCCGATGAAGGGCACGACGAAGCCCCAGAATGCCGTCAACTCATAGAAGCCAAGTATGGGTTGATACATGAACAGCATCAGCAAGCCGGCGGATGCGCCAAACAATTGCGTGCCAGTGTCGCCGTAATAACAAGAGAAGACCAAGGGTGCGATGAACACCAGCAGCATTCCAAAAACCGTGAGCAGCAATTCCAACGGCGAATGGTGCAACTGCGTGTAGGCCGTGCGCGCCACCATGCTGCCGATTTCACGCATGGAACCGTAGGGCCGCAAGCTGACGGCGCGTTTCGTCAGGCCGAGCCAGATGGGCCCTTGCGCCTTCATGCGCCGCGCCAATGCGCAATCGTCGATGATCTCGCCCTTGATGGAAGCGATGCCGCCGGCGGCTTCCAGCGCGCTGTGCTTCACCAGCATCACGCCGCCCGCAGCCGCGGCGGTGCGCCGCTTCGGGTTGTTCACCCAGCGAAAGGGATAGAGCATGGCGAAGAAGAAAACGAAGGCGGGAATGAGGAATTGTTCGGCGGCCGTGCGGCAATGCAGCTTCGCCATCTGCGAGGTGAGCACCAGCTTTCCGCTTTCCGCGCGTACCATAAGAAGCCGCAGATTGTCGGGCGTGTGTTCGATGTCCGCGTCGGTGAACAGCAGATAATCCGGCGCATGATCTTTTGTCGCTTGCGCGATGCCGGTCTGGATGGCCCAGAGTTTTCCGGTCCATCCTGCGGGGCGCGCCGTTCCTGTTACAATATCCAACACACGCGGGCTGTTGGCCGCCAGCGTGGCCGCGCGCGCGATGGCCGCGGTGCCGTCGCTGCTTTGGTCATCCACCAGCACGATACGCAATTCGCCCGGATAATCCTGCGCCAACAGGCTCGTCAGGCTGCGCGCGATCACATCGGCCTCATCGCGGGCCGGTACTACGATGGCAACGCTGGGCCATTGCGTGGGCATCTGGCTCGGCGGGCTTACGTCATCGCGCTCGCGGAAAGTCCAGAAAGTACCGCGCGCCAAAAGCAGATACGTCCAGATCGCAAACGAAATTGCGGCCAGGTACATCATGGGCAATATCCCGCTTTGCGAAACCAGAGGAGCGCGTCGCGAATGGCTTCTGAAAAAGGCCGCGCCGTGTAGCCCAGTTCTGATTCCGCCTTCGCGGACGAATAGAACATGGTTTGCTTGGCCATTTTCAAGCCATCGACGGTGAGGAACGGCTCTTTGCCCGTCACCATGGCTGCTGCTTCGGCCGCGTAAGCGAGGGGATAGAGGGGGCCGCGCGGCAGGCGCATGCGCGCCTGTTTGCGGCCCGATTCCTGGTCGATGGCGTTCAGCATGTCGCGCAAGGAAACGTTCTGCCCCCCGAGGATATAATGTGAGCCGGTCGCGGCCTTTTCCAGCGCGAGAAAATGCCCCTCGGCCACGTCATCGACATGCACGAGGTTAAGTCCGGTTTCGACATAGGCGGGCATGCGCCCCGACGCGGCTTCCACAATGATGCGTCCCGTGGGCGTGGGCTTGATGTCGTTGGGGCCGATGGGCGTGGAAGGGTGCACGATGACGGCGGCAAGCCTGCGCTCAGCAATCAAGGCTTCAACCGCGCGTTCGGCCGCGATCTTGCTTTTCTTATAGGCGCCTATTGTCTGCGCTTCGTTCAGCCTATCGCTTTCCTGGCCCGGCGCGGCGAGGCTGCCGGGCTTCAGCGTGGCGACGCTGCTGGTATAGACGACGCGCTCCACGCCTGCGGCGAGTGCGGCTTCCATCACCGCTTTCGTGCCGGTGAGATTGTTGCGCACGATCTCGTTCGCATCGCGCGCCCAGAGGCGATAATCGGCGGCGACATGAAAGAGATAGCGTACGCCTTGGCACGCCGCTCGCATGGCGGGCGGATCACGCATATCGCCCTGCACGATTTCGCAGTCCAATTCGGCGAGGTTGTCGCGCTTGGCGCCCGCTCGCGCCAACACGCGCAAGCGAAGCCCGCGCGCTTGCGCTTTCCGCGCCACGGCCGAGCCCACGAAACCTGTCGCGCCGGTGACGAGAACCCGATCGCCGCTCATGGTTCGTTCTCGGTCTTCGTGCCGAACAAACGTCCGCCTTCCAAGCCTTGCCAGATGAGCAGAATGGGAATTCCCATCGCGATATCGCGGCCGCGTTTCAGCAGCGAGATGGCGATAGCCGTTTCCGCAGGCAGGCCGAACAGCGGCCCCAAGAACGCGTAGGCCGCTTCCTGTACGCCGAGCGCGGCCGGCACCGCGAAGGCCGCGCTGCGTATGCCGCAAAGTAGGCTTTCGATGGCGACAACATTCGCAAACGATAGCGGCGTTCCCATAAGGTGGAGCGCGAGCCACACACCGCCGGCGCTCACCACCCATCCCGACAGATGGATGCAAAAACTCGCAAACAGGCGCGGCGCCGAACGGTGCAGCGTTTCCATCCAGCGCTGGCTCTCGGCGGCTTGTGCGGCGGCGCGCGGCAAAAACCGCACGGCCAGTCGCTCGGCCAGCGCGAAGCCGCGCTTCTGCAAGAAGAAGAACGCAGCCGCGCAGCAAACCGCGAAGCCCAGGGCGGCAGTCACTGTGGCAATCAGCGGCGTGTTGGCGGAGGTGCGATCAAGCAGCAAGGCCGCGGTCGCGATGCCCATCGCGATATAGGTGATCTGGGCCGTCAGCTCCGTCGTCACATCGACGATGGTGGAGGCGAGCGTGAGCGGCCAGGAAATGCCATGCAGGCGCAGCGCGCGCGCGCCGATCAAAATGCCGCCCAGCTGCGAGAAGGGCAGAACCTCGCCAGCGGAATCGCGCACCATGCGGCTCCAGATGAAAACCCGAAGGTTGCCTGGTGCGGCGGGTGGAATGAGCGCGTACCACGCGCTGCCGAGCACGGCGAAAAGAAGCAACGCGTAGAGGCACAGCAGCAGAAACCCGCCGATGCCGACGGAGCCCGCCGCAGTGAGAATCGGCCCGATGCCGATGGTGGCCA
>CAIYRG010000124.1 GCA_903928515.1 uncultured Alphaproteobacteria bacterium
CGCAATTGTACGTGCGATGCAGCGAGGGATTGCAGGCAAAGCCTTCGCGCGAGCAGGCGAGATATGTGATCAGCACTTCAACGCGGTTGGAAATCCACAAACTCACCCGGTCGCCGCGCACCAGCCCCAGCCCGCGCAAATGCGCCGCCATGCCGTCCACCGCGCGCTGTAACGCGTTCCAAGTGAGCGTGCGGCGTCCGTCGCGCAACGCAACCGTGTTGGGCTGCGTCGCCGCGTTCTTCGCCATCAGCGTGTAGAACGTGTCGTGCGCCCAGAAGCCGCCTTCGTAATAGGCGCGCGCATTGGCTGGGTGGTGCAGCGTCAGGAAGGGACGCATCGCTGTTTATTTTCCGAATGTGGAAGGATCGGGTTTGCGCTTTTCCTTGAAGGACGCGGCCAGTTCGTGGCTCTCCTCGCCCTGCATATAGGCGCGCAGCAGCAGATCGTGCGCCATGCGCGAGAGGCCCGATACGCCGCCATGACGCGCGTTGAAGGCGCCTTTGATGGAGGCCAACGCAAACGCCCCGCGTTCGGCGACCTCAAGCGCGAATTTGGTCGTCTCTTCTTTCAGTTTGTCGTCGGGCACAACCTTGTTGATCATGCCCATATCGAGCGCTTCTTTCGCGGTGATCTTCGGGTTGCGCATCCAGATTTCCTTAGCGCGTTTCTTTCCCACCAGATCTTCCAAATACCAAGTGCCGTAGCCGCCATCGAAGGAGCCAACCATCGGGCCCACTTGGCGGAAGATAGCGCTCTCTTTGGCGATGGTCATATCGCACACGACTTGCAGCACGTTGCCGCCGCCCACCGCAAAGCCGTTCACCGAAGCGATGACCGGCTTCTGCAATTTGTCGATGGCCTCATACATTTCCAGCGTGGGGAGCGTACCGGCATAGAGCATGGTGTCTTCCATGCCTTCCTTGGTGCCGCCCGCGCAGAAGAATTTCTCGCCCGCTCCCGTCAGCACAATCACGCGCGTGCGCGTTTCGCGGCGGATGGCTTCGATGCAATCGCGGATCTCGTGGCACATCACATGGTTGAACATGTTGCCCTGATCGGGGCGGTTCAGCGTGATGGTGCCGATGGGGCCGTCTTCGGAATAGAGGATGGTTTCAAACGCCACGAGATGCTCCTTAAATCCCACCGGCGCGTTCGCGCCGGATTGCCTTAGATAATTTTGGCAGACTTTAACGCTGCAAGCTGGTCTTCACTGTAACCCAAAAGCGATTGCAACACGCTTTGCGTATGCGCGCCCAAACGCGGCGGGGCGGAGCGTGGAACATTGGCCTCCCCGTCAATGATGATGCCGGTTCCCACCTGCGGAATTTCGCGGCCGTCTTCTTCCAGCCGGTAGAACATCCCGCGCAGCCGCAGGCTTTCATCGGCCGCCACTTCGTCCACGCGGTTGATCGGGCCCGCGGGCACGCGACCCGACCGGAACTGGCCCAGCCAGTGCGCGCGCGGTTTGGTTTTCAGAATTTCTTGAATACGCCGGGCAATTTCTGAGCGCTTCACGCGTCGATCCGCATTGCTTTTGTATTCCGGCAGATCGGCAATGTCGGGGTGCCCCACAATGTCCCAGAAGCGCTTCCAGATCGCGTCGTTGCCCAATCCGAGCGTGATCGGATCATCTGCTGTTTCAAAAGCCTGATAGATCGCGATGACGCTGTCTTTGCCGCCTGAGCGACGCGGCACTTCGCCGGAGCCGAGGTAAGGCACGATGCGGCACGACAAAAAACGCGTCATGGAATCCACCAGCGCAATATCGATCACGCGACCCTTGTGGTCGCGCATCTTTGCGTAGAGCGCGGAAACGGTAGCGAAGGCCGCGTCTTGCCCGGCCAGCATATCGGCGGCGGGCGTGCCCACCTTCTGCGGATCGTTGGAAATCTCGCCCGTCAAATCCATCACGCCGGAATAGCCTTCGGCGATCAAATCGTAACACGCCCAATCGGCGCGCTCGCCTTCCATGCCGAAGCCGGTGATGGAGACGTAGATGAGATCGGGCTTGATGGCCTGCAGCGTCTTGGCATCGATGCCCAGCTTCGTCGCGGCGCGCGGCAGCCCGTTCATCACCACCACGTCTGCGGTTTTCACCAGGTCGTGCAGAACCGCGCGGCCCGCGGGGCTCGTATAATCCAGCGCGATGCTCTGCTTGTTGCGGTTGACCGAAAGGAACCACAGGGATTCGCCATCCAGGAACGGCGGGCCCCAGGCGCGGGAATCATCCCCGGTTCCGGGGCGCTCGATCTTCAAAACTTCCGCGCCCATGTCGGCCAGTTGCAGGGTGGCAAAGGGCCCCGCCACCGAATTGGTGAGATCCAGAACCCGCACGCCGGAAATCAGGTCGAAGCCGCGCCCCGAAGCCATGCCGGGCAGTCCAGCGGCCGGGAGTTTGGCCAGGGATTCAGGGCCGGGCTTACCCGCCATTAGGCCGTTCCTTTTGGAATTCGATCTATGCGATGGTCTAGGCCATGTTCAGGCCGGGGCCGAACTTACAACAGGATAAAGAGCCCCGGTACAGGGTTTGGGAGGGGCCAATGGCGGGTTTCGGCGAAGAAAATTCGTGCGGGCAAAATGCCCGGCCCCAGTCCTATAAGCAGAGCCCTGGAACCGATTTCAGCCGCCGCAGCCTGATGGCCGCCAGTGTCCTGGGAAGCGCCGGGGCGATGGCGGCAACCGGCCTCGGAATATCGGGAATGGGAGGGATCATGAGCGCACAAGCACAGACCGCCACAAATTCGGCCGCCACGGTGCCGGTGGCCGAACGCAAGATCGTGGACGTGCACCACCACGTGGTGCCGCCCGTCTATCTGGCCGAGACGCGCGAGCGGCAGCAGCCGCCCGTGCTGGGCTGGAGCCCGCAGAAATCCCTCGACGACATGGACAGAGCCGGTGTCGCCACCTCGATGTCGTCGATCACCTCGCCCGGTGTGTGGTTCGGCGACACGGGCCAGGCCATCCGTCTGGCGCGCATCGCCAACGATTACATGGCGGGGTTGGGGCGCGATCACAAAGGCCGCTTCGGCACGTTCGCCTCGTTGCCGATGCCCGATATCGACTCGTCGTTGAAAGAAATCGAATACGCCTTCGGTACGCTGAAGGCCGATGGCGTCGGCCTGATGACGTCTTACGGCGACAAATGGCTCGGCGATCCGATGTTCTTCCCCGTGATGGAAGAGCTGAACCGCCGCAAGGCCGTGGTCTACACGCATCCCACGCTGGCCTCGTGTTGCGGAAATTTCGGTGGCCAGCAGAATTTGGTGCCGAGCATCCAATTCTCGATGATCGAGTTCGGCACGGATACGACGCGCGCCATCGCCTCGATCCTCTATCGTGGCACCGCACTGAAATACCCCAACATCCGTTGGATCTTCTCGCATTGCGGCGGCAGCATGCCGTTCCTGATCGAGCGTTTCGTGCGCGCCACGCCAGACCTTATGGCGAACGTCCCGAACAAGGATGTGATCGGCACATTAAAGAGCTTCAATTACGATTGCGCGCAGGCGACGCATCCGATACCGCTCGGCGCGCTGGTGAAGCTGGTGAGCACAAGCCAACTCATGTTCGGCACGGATTTTCCCTTCCGCACCGCCGACGATCACGTGCAGGGCTTGATGAATTTCGGTTTCAGCGGTGACGAATTGCGCGCGGTGTTCAACGGCAATGCGCTGAAATTGTTGCCGCAAGTGAAAATCTAAATATGTCGCGTCGCGCTGACTGGCATATCTCCGGCTGGAAGGCTGTCGCGTTAGCTCCTGTGTTACTTCCCGTTGCAATCGGGGTTCAGTTGGTGACGCGATTATTTGGACTTAAGAATACTCGCGATAGAACGATCTCCGAGGTTGCAAGTTTTTTACGTGATTTCTCGGAGGATGCGGGGCGAGCGTGGGATTGGGATGATTTCACGAGTGTTCCCATTACAAATACTTTTTTAGACGGTATTCGACGTGAACCACGCAATATCGATCTACCTGTCAGCGATGCGGGGCGTGCAAGGTTAAAAGAACTGTTGGAGAAGGTGGAAGCGTTTGCGCGCCACTGAAATGAAAGACTAGGAGAACGACATGGAAATGGGATTGAAAGGGCGCACGGCGCTCATCACCGGCGGCTCGAAGGGCATCGGCTTCGGCATTGCCCGCTGGTTCGCCACCGAAGGCGTGAATCTTGTGCTCGCATCGCGCTCGGCCGACGATCTGGCGGAAGCCGCGAGGACCATTAAAGACGGGCATCACGTTACCGTGAAGACCCATGCGCTCGATCTGTCCGATCAGAAAGCGCGCGACACGCTGGTGAACGACAATCCCGATATCGACATTCTTATCAACAATGCCGGCGCCATTCCGGGCGGCTCCATCGAAGATGTGAATGACGAAGCCTGGCGCAAGGGCTGGGATTTGAAAGTCTTCGGCTACATCAACATGACGCGCGCCTATCTCGACATCATGAAGAAGCGCAACAAAGAGCGCGCCGGTGTCATCATCAACATCTGCGGCGTGGGCGGTGAGCGGCTCGATTACGGCTATGCGGCGGGTGCGGCCGGCAATGCCTCGCTCATGGCGCTGTCGCGCGCCATCGGCGGCCGTTCGCCCGATTTCGGCGTGCGCGTGCTGGCGGTCAATCCGGGTCCGGTGGAAACCGAGCGTGCGGTGTATCTCGCCAAGCTGAAGGCCAAGAAGAATTGGGGCGATGAAAACCGTTGGCGCGAAACCTTCGCGGGCATGCCCTATAAGCGCCCGGCGACAGTGGACGAAACCGCCGCGATGGTGGTGTTCCTGGCTTCCGACCATTCGCACTATATCAGCGGCACCGTGGTGACGATTGACGGCGGCATCGCCAATCGTTCGGCCCTGCCTTGAGTGTAAAAATCTGATGCCCCACGTCACCGCTTCCGACGGC
>CAIYRG010000125.1 GCA_903928515.1 uncultured Alphaproteobacteria bacterium
GTCAGGTCTAACGGTAATGACTGTATTTTGGACATCGCTTCTTCGCGGCTTTCTATAGCCCAGCATATCTCGAGGCCGCAGGTAACCTTTGCGCCGGTCTGCGGCCTGGTTCCACCCAACGGGATATACATCAGGCCCGTCATGAGCATGGAGCTGTCGAAGCCCGTTTCAACGAAGTATTCCTGGCCAGCCTGTAGCGTGATCGGCATATGCGTTGGGCTGAAAGCCATCGCGAAAGAGTTTTCAAGTATTAGCTCGTATTCGCCGGGCGTCTGATCGATGTAGCGCACGGATTGATTGTAGACGGCGGTCAGAACCTCTTCGCCATTCTTTACTTTGATGGCAACCGCGGCTCCCATCCTTCCCTTTGTCGCCCGGAAGAAATAGACCCTTGCCTTGTCGTTCGGTATCGGCGGCAGGGTTTCGGCTGCCTCGGCATAATTCTGTCCAGACTGATGAAGCAGGACTTCCTGACTGGATGCGCACCCGGCGAGAAGCCCTAGCGCGGATAGCAGCAATGCTGTTTTTTTCATTCTAGCCCCCTGTTTGGTTTCTTGCTTTTTAAGCGTCTTATTTTTTCAGATTCTATCTCCGTTCGCGCATGAATCCCTGCACCGAAAGGTCGATGCGGTTGCCGTCCGGGTCTTTGATGCCGTATTCGGCGCCGCGTCCGCGCGGCTTCTGCTTCGCCTCGACATTGTGACTGGCGAGGCCCGCGGCGACCTCGTCGATCGAGTCGAGCTTGACGCCGAAGTGATCGATGCCGTTGTCGCCGCCGAAGTTGATGATCGAGATGTTGATGTGCCCGTCCGACATTTGTACGCCGCCGGTATCGGTCGGGATGCGGGTCCAGCCGAACACGTCCTCATAGTAGCGGGCGAGTTTTTCCGGGTTCTCGGAGCGTATCGCGATGTGCTGGACGTGGGACATAGGGTTCCTCCGTTATTTCTTCTTCGGCATCAGGCTCTCGGTCAGTTCCGGTGACCACGGCGCGCCTTGAGCCAGCGCCTGACGCAACGCCACGAAATCGACCTCGCGCCCTGTTTCTTTGGTGCCGCGGTTGAAGGCGCGGAAGCCGGCGCGGGCCTCGGTCATCATGTTGAGCGCCATCCAGGCGCGCGAACCTTCCTTGTTGCGGTTCCAGGCGTCGAGCTTGGGCTTGCGCAATTCCTCGATGGTCTTGAGCGTGCACTCGGGGAAGGTCTCCAGCAGCGTGGCGCAGAGCGCCTCGACCTTGGCGTCGAGTTGGCTCAAGTCCACTTCGCCCTTGGCCATGGCGTCCTTGCCGGCTTTCAGCGCGTCGCCCGATTTCGATTCGCCGAACACGAAGCGGCCCATGTCATCGACCATGCGATCCGTCACCACCAGCGGGTTGGCGACGAACTTGCCGTCGACCTTCATGGCGGGCGCGATGTCGGAGATCATGCCGAGGCGGTAGGCCTTGTGGGCCGAGAACGGCTGGCACAGCACGCCCGCGTTCATCGCGTTCTCGACGCCGATCATCACCGGGAGAAAATCGGTGGCACCCGCGATCGGGGCGGAGCCGTGCTTGGGGCCGGCTTGGCCGAAGCGGGCCATGTCCTGGGCGATGGAGAAATCGCACGCCATGCCGATCTCTTGGCTGCCGCCCAATCTCATTCCATTCACGCGGCAGATGGTCGGCTTGTCGGCGGCCAGAATGGTCGAGACCAGATCCATGAAGAGCCGCATGTACTGGCGGAACTCCTGCGGGTTGCCGGCGTAGTACTCGGCGAGCTCCGCAACATTGCCGCCGGTGCAGAAGCTGGTGCTGCCGGTGCCGGTCAACACGATGCAGACGACGTTGCGCGACAACGACGCGGCGCGCAGCGCAATGGTGGCGCTCTTCATCATGTCGAGGGTCAGCGCGTTGAGTTGGGTCGGGTTGTCGAGCGTGACCCAGGCGTTGACCAGACCCTCGGCCACCGACCCATCGGCGCGCTTGGCGGGGCGCTTCTCATAAATGATGCCGGGCGCAATCGCCGCCTCCGACACCAGGTTGTGATCGGCGAGCTTCGCAGGCTTCTGGGTTGCGGCGACGGACAGGGGGGAATCGGTCATGGTTTTGTTCTCGTTGAGACTGAAAGGCGGAGGGCAGAGGCGCTAGCCTACCCTCCATTATAGCGTTCGTCATGCGCGGCTGTTTGGTGGCGAGGAGGTGATTTGAACTGGTAACCAAGGCCGCCCCTCACCCCTCCCTCTCCCCGAAGGGGAGAGGGCAAGACAATTGACGCTCTCCCTTTCGCGGCGCGGATTAAATAAGAATCTCCCTCTCCCCCTTAGGGGGAGAGGGTAGGGGTGAGGAGGTGTTCTGCCTGCCTCACATTCATATGTAAAGTGTTGGTTGACAGTCAAAGTGTAAATCATTACTTTACACACGTGATCGAAGGCACGCGACATAAAGGGCTTTTGGAACTGCTAGAAACCGGCAAATCCCGCCGTGTCCGGCAGGACCAAGTTAAACGCATCCTGCTTATTCTCTCTGCTTTGGAGGCCGCGATGAAGCCTGAGGACATGAACCTGCCCGGGCTTCGCTTTCATTCTTTGCATGGCCATCCACAACGCTATGCCGTGAGTGTCAACGGACCGTGGCGGATTACTTTCGCTTGGAACGGTGAAAACGCGACCGATCTCGATTTCGAACAGTATCACTAGGAGTAACCATGTCTGCTCGCATCCCATCTCACCCCGGCTCTCTCTTGAGAGAGATCGTCATTCCGGCGCTCGATAAGCCGATCACTACGATCGCGAAAGAGATCGGCCTATCGCGCCAGATGCTTCACCGGATCATGCGTGAAGAGGCGCCGGTGAGTCCCGATACCGCGGTCCGGTTCGGTAAGTATTTCGGCAATGGCCCGAATCTCTGGCTGAACATGCAGCTTCATCATGACCTCGCCGTCGCTCAGAAAGCATTGGCCGGTGAGATCAAGAAAATCCCGACGGTAAAGGCGACGTAGAATCTTTCTATGACGAGAATAAAGAGCTACTCGGGTCTGTCCTTTATCCTCCCTACGGCAGGGTGAACATCAGCAGTTGGGCGGTGATCGCGTCGCCGCCCTGTTTCGCCGAGCCGCCGGGGAAGTAGGCGTGGTCGCCGATGGTGGCGCCGGCCGAGGCGTGGAGGCCGACCGGCACCGGAGTCAGCGTCTGCCATTTGCCGGTCTTCACGTCGAAGGCCTGGTTCTCGATGTTGGCGTATTTGCTGGTCTCGCCGCCGATCACCAAAATCTTGTCCTTATAGAGCGTCGATTGCAGGCCGCTGCGTGCCGTCGGCAGGGTCGGGCCCGCGCTCCAGGAATCCGTCTTCGGATCGTAGATGTCGTGCTTGTCGGCGTTCTCGTCGCGGCCGTCGAAGCGGCCGCCGATGACGTGCAGCAACCCATCGGCGGCGACCGCGGCCAGGTGATCGCGGGCGGTGGGAAGCGGGGCCGCGTCGGTCCACTTATTAGTGACCGGATCGTAGACCTCGTGGGTGGTGACGGTTTTGACCTCGAGGTTACGTCCGCCGACGGCGTGGATCTTGCCGTCCAACACGGCGACGCCGACCGAACCGCGCGGAGCTTTGAGCGGCGGCAGCGTGCGCCAGCTATCGGCCTTGGGGTCGTATTCGAACGCGAAC
>CAIYRG010000126.1 GCA_903928515.1 uncultured Alphaproteobacteria bacterium
AGCGGGTTCGAAATTAACGGATGCGGCCAAATTGGGTGTGACAGTAATTTCAGAGGATGAGTGGCTCGATTTAATCCGCGGGGCATAGCCAGTTTAAGGCACGCGCGTAAAACCGACACACAAACGGTTTACACGAAGCGTACCAACCCGGGGGGATTGAGAAGGATCGCATGCCATGAACGACATCACCATTCGCGACTTGGACGATGCCATTATCCAGAAGCTGAAGCAGCATGCTTGGCAAAAGGGACTGCCGCTGGGCGAATTCCTCCGTAGGCTGATGATGGATGCGTCGTGGGCCGCGACACCGGAACGCCTCCGCTCGCCGGTACGCTCATACCGTGATAGCGCTAACGGCGCGGGCCTGAACTAAATTTCGCGCGTTGCGCCGGCGAGCCAGGTGAGAGCCTCGGCATCGTCGGCCAGCGCCGGAGATACGGCCTCCCGCACGCGCGCGTGATAGGCGTTCAGCCAACCGCGTTCTTCCGCACTCAGCAGTGAAGGCTCGACCAACGCCAGATCGATCGGCGCCAGCGTGATGGTCTCGAAACCCAGCATGCGCTTGCCGTCCTCGGAGGCAGGCCGGGTTTCGTTCACGACGACCAGATTTTCGATGCGGATGCCAAACGCGCCTTCCTTGTAATAGCCGGGCTCGTTCGAGCAGATCATGCCGGGCAGCAAAGCCTGGGCCGTGCCGCGCGGGGAAATGCTCTGCGGGCCTTCATGCACCGAGAGATACGCGCCCACGCCGTGGCCGGTGCCGTGGCCGTAATCGAGGCCCACCTCCCACAACGGGCGGCGCGCAAAGGAATCCAGTTGCGCGCCGTTGGTGCCTTCGGGGAATTGTGCGGTGCCGAGTGCGATATGGCCCTTCAGAACGCGCGTGAAGCGATCGCGCATTTCTGCGGTCGGCATGCCGATGGCGATGGTGCGCGTGACGTCGGTGGTGCCGTCTTCGTATTGCGCGCCGGAATCGATGAGGAACAACTGACCCGGCTCGATCTTGCGGTTGGTCTTGCGCGTGACGCGATAATGCACCACCGCACCATTGGGCCCCGCACCGGAAATGGAATCGAAGCTGATGTCTTTCAGCACCTTGGTTTCGCGGCGGTATGCCTCGAGTTGCTCGACGGCATCGATCTCGCTGAGTTCGCCTTTGGGTGCTTCGCGCGCCAGCCACGCCAGGAAGCGGGTGAGGGCTTGTCCATCGCGGATATGGGCGCGGCGCGCACCTTGGATCTCCACCGCGTTCTTGCAGGCTTTTGGCAGCAGGCATGGATCGGAGCGCCGCACGATGGCAGCGCCGCCGCGCGTGAGCTGCTCGAAGACATAAGCGCCTGCCGTGCCCGGATCGGCGATGACTTTTTTGCCTTTCATCGCCTGCAGCGCGATGGCGAATTCGGACGGATCGCTGATGCGGATATCGGGCCCTAGGTGCTTCACCATATCCCACGGGATTTTGTCGGAGTTCAGGAACAGCACAGCCTTGCCGTCGGCATACAGAATGGCGAAGCAGAGAACGAAGGGCGTGTGCGGTACGTCGGTGCCGCGAATGTTCAGCAGCCAGCAGATGGAGTCTGGGAGGGTGAGAACAGCGGCGTCCGCACCCAATCGCGCGATTTCTTTGCCCACGCGCTCGCGTTTGGACCCGGAGCTTTCGCCGGCCTTCTCGGTGGAATAGATTCGGGCCGGATCGTCCGGCGCTGCGGGCTGATCTTTCCACACGGCATCCAGCGGATTGTTTTCCAGCGCAACCAGCGTGGCGCCCGCGCGCTCCACGACGCTGCGGAGCCGGTCGATGGAAGCCTGCGTGTGCAGCCGTGAATCGTAACCGAGCTTCGCGCCCTGCGTGAGATGGGATTCAATCCACGTGAGCGGGATGTCGCCGACCAGATCGGCGGTCTCGAACAGACTGGTGTCGGTCTGCTGCTTGGATTGCAGCGTGTAGCGGCTATCGACGAACAAAGCAGCGGCATCTGCCATCACGCACGCCAGCCCTGCGGAGCCTGTGAAGGCGGTGAGCCAGGACAGGCGCTCGGCGCGCTTAGGGACGTACTCGCCCTGATGCTCGTCGGCGCGCGGCACGAGGAAGCCATCGAGCCCGCGCTTGGCGAGTTCGGCGCGCAACGCGGCCAGGCGCGGTGCCACTTGGGAGGGATCGGTCGAGTCTTCGAAGGTCTGGAAAATCGCGTTCATGGGGGAAACCTAATCATCCTCAACACGACTGTCATCCCCGGCGAGCCGAGCGGCGCTCGGCGAGGGAAGGGGATCCAGGAGTTTTTGTTCGATCGGGCGACGTCAGCACCTGGGTTCCCTTCCCCTCGCATCGCTATCGCGATACTCGGCCGGGAATGACGGAGCTTTTTCTGTAAGAACTAAGCCCGTTCCAGCAGCAGGGCCGACCAGGGGCCGTCGCGCAAGCACCGCACCAAACGCATACCGTTGGCGCGATAAAAGGACAGCACCAGATTTTCCTGCCAGCGCAGCAGGCCCGAAAGCACCGCCGTGCCGCCGGGCGCCAGTGCGCGGCACAAAGCGGGCGCGAGATGGGTGAGCGGCGCGGCCAGGATGTTGGCGAGGATCAGATCGTAAGGCGCGTAGGTTTTCAGGATGGGCGCGTCGAAGCCATCGGCCACACCGCAGCGGAACAGCGGCGCTTCGCTGTTTGCGCGCGCGTTGGCGCGCGCGGTGTCCACCGCAACCGGATCGATGTCGGTGGCGAGCACGGGGCGCCGCCAGAGTTTCGCTGCCGCGATGGCGAGAACGCCGGTGCCGCAACCGAGATCGAGCACGTTTGTATACCGGCGCTTGCGCGCGAGTTCAGAAAGCGCGGTGAGGCAGAGCGAGGTGGTTTCGTGATGGCCGGTGCCGAACGCCATGCCCGCTTCGATGCACATCGGGATGACGCCCGGCGGCACCACGCCTTTGTCGTGCGCGCCGTAGACAAAGAAGCGCCCGGCGCGCACCGGCGGAAGACCTTGCTGCGAGGAACGGATCCAATCCTGATCGGGCAGGGCTTCGACCTTCACATCGCGCCCGGTGATGGTGCAAAGCGCTGCCGGATCGGGTTCGACGTCGTACAGCGCCTCCACCACCGCGTTGGGCTGGAACGGCTCTTCGGAGATCAGCACGGCTTGCGGCGCGGGCGGCGTCAACTCGAACAGCGCAGCGAGATCGGAGGATTCGGCCTTCGGTACCGTGACCGAGGCTTTCCAGAGGGGTGGATTGAAGGTCATCTGTTCTCTCGAAATGTACGAACCCAATCTCGTTGCGCGTCCGTGTCAGGAACTGCAACGCCCCGGGCTTTGCCGATTGTCGCGAAGGCTGTGTCGGCATCAATATTCAAATTGGCGAGTATGCAAGCTGCGAAGAGAGACGAGCGCCCAATTCCCGCTCTGCAATGCACGGCGACGGCTCGTCCATTCGACATTTGTTCCGCAAGCTGTCTCGCAAGGGTTTCCGCGTCTGATTGTGATGCGGGCACTCCCCGGTCGGGGATTGGGAAGGAACGGAATTCCATTCCGGCCGCGCGGCACAATGTTTCTTCTTCGCGCAGGTTTAACTCTTCAATTTCATCATGTTGGAGAAGGCTGACGACCACTCCGATGCCCTCTGCTTTCCATCGGTTGATTTCGTCCGGTAACCAATCTCCAGCTCTTGGACGCGCCATGATGGCGAGTTTTCCGCCGACGTTTTCCACCCAATAAATATCGCTGCTCACGCCCGGGCCACAAATCCGTCCATCACGCGCTTGGTGCCGGCCTTGTCGAAATCCACCACCAGCTTGTTGCCTTCGATGGCGAGGATGCGGCCATAGCCGAATTTCTGATGGAAGATGCGCTCGCCGGCGTTGAAGAGCGAGATTTCGGATTCCGAGACGATCACCTTCGCCTTGGCGTCGATCACCGGCGCGCCGTAGGAACGGCGCGTGGGATTCTGATTGGCCTGCTGTTTGTTGGCCTGGGCGCGGCGCCAGCCGGGGCTATCATAGGTGCTGCCCGGCGTGGCGTTGCCGCCGCCGAAATAGCCACTGCCATAAGAATTGGTGTTGTCGCGGAAGCCGCCGCCGTAATTGCCGTAGAAACCTTCGCCCGCGAGGCTTTCGATTTCTTCCTGCGGCAACTCCGAGATGAAGCGCGAAGGCAGTGCGCTCTGCCATTGGCCGTGAATGCGGCGGTTGGCGGCGAACGAAATACGCGCGCGTTTCTTGGCGCGCGTGATGCCGACATAGCCGAGGCGGCGTTCTTCTTCCAATCCGGCGATGCCGCTTTCGTCCATCGTGCGCTGCGACGGGAACAGGCCTTCCTCCCAGCCGGGCAGGAACACCGTGTCGAATTCCAAACCCTTCGCGCCGTGCAGCGTCATCAGATTGATGCGGTCGCCCGCTTCATTCTTTTCCAGCTCCATCACCAGCGAAACGTGTTCGAGGAAGGCGGTGAGGGATTCGTATCCCTCCATCGCGCGCACGAGCTCTTTCAGATTTTCGAGGCGGCCCGGCGCTTCCGGCGATTTGTCCGCCTTCAGCATGTCGGTGTAGCCCGACTCCTCGAGGATCATTTCGGCGAGCTGCGGATGGGGCAGATGCGCCACCGCATCGCGCCAGCGCACGAAGCTGGCGGCAAGCGACGACAGCGCGTTGCGCGCCTTGGGCGCAAGATCTTCGGTTTGCGAAATCTCACCGGCGGCCGTGGAAAGCGGAATGTTGCGGCCGCGCGCATAATGATGAAGCGACTGCAGGCTGGCATCGCCAAGCCCGCGCTTCGGCACATTCACGATGCGCTCGAAAGCCAGATCGTCATCGCCCTGCGCGACCACGCGCAAATAGGCCATGGCGTCGCGGATTTCCATGCGCTCATAGAAACGCGGGCCGCCAACCACACGATAGGGCAGGCCAAGCGCCAGAAAGCGATCTTCGAATTCGCGCATCTGAAATGACGCGCGCACCAGAATCGCCATCTGCGAAAGATCGTGGCCCTGGCGTTTCATCTGTTCGGCGTCGGATGCCACTTCGCGGGCTTCTTCCTCGGCATCCCACACGCCTTTGACGCGCACGCGGTCGCCGGGCTCGCCGGTTTCCGTCCACAGCGTTTTTCCCAAGCGTCCGCGATTGGCGGCGATAAGGCCCGAAGCAGCCGAGAGGATATTCGCGGTGGAGCGGTAATTGCGTTCCAGCCGAACCACTTTTGCGCCGGGGAAATCGCGCTCGAAGCGCAGGATGTTTTCCACCTCCGCCCCGCGCCAGGCATAGATCGATTGATCGTCGTCGCCGACAACGCAGATGTTCTTGCCCTTGGCCGCGAGCAATCGCAGCCAGAGATATTGCGCCACGTTGGTGTCTTGGTATTCGTCCACCAGCATGTAGTGGAAGCGGGCTTGGTATTCTTCGAGTACGGCCGGATTCTTGCGCAGGATGTTGATGGGCTCCAGCAGCAGATCGCCGAAGTCGGCGGCGTTCAGCGATTTCAGCCGCGCCTGATACATTTTGTAGAGCGTGATGCCCTTGCCGTTGGCATAGCCATGGCCTTCGCCTTCCGGCACGTCATCGGGCGACAGCGCCTTGTTTTTCCAGCCATCGATCAGCGCGGCCAATGTGCGCGCGGGCCAGCGCTTCTCGTCGATGTTCTCGGCCGCGATGATCTGCTTCATCAGCCGAAGCTGATCGTCCATGTCGAGAATGGTGAAGTTCGGTTTCAGCCCGGCCAGCTCGGCATGGCGGCGCAACATGCGCGCGCCGATCGAATGGAACGTGCCGAGCCATTGCATGCCTTCCACCACGCCGCCGATCAGCGCGCCGATGCGCTCTTTCATCTCGCGCGCGGCTTTGTTGGTGAAGGTGACGGCGAGGATCTGCCAGGGTTGGGCGCGGCGCGTGGCCAGGATGTGCGCCAGCCGCGTGGTGAGCACGCGCGTCTTGCCGGTGCCCGCACCGGCCAGCACCAGAACGGGGCCGTCGATTGTGACCACGGCTTCGCGCTGCTCGGCGTTCAGGCCGGACAGATAACGGGGTTCAGCGCCCGATGGCGCAAGGGGGATGGGTTGCGTGCTCATGATTCCGCCGGAGTGTAGCAAGCCAAAGCCCTGTTTGGGGCCTTAATTGCCGTCAGGATTTTCCGGCGCTTTGTAACCCTGTTCGGCCAATTCCGCCTCGATCTCGGCGAGGATGGCCGTGAGTTCCGCATTGACGCTCCGGTTATCGGGGCTTCGATAGTGCGGGTAGGCTGTGTTGAGAAGCTGTTCCTGAATTTTTGCCCGCGCCTCGAGAAGTTCCGGGATCGACATTTGCCGGTCGGGGTCTTTTCCCATGCCCGGTTCCTAATCGTCCTTTTTATGGCCGGAGTGCTTTTTGGCGTCCTGCGCGGCCTGCGCCTTGGCGAGTTCGCGCAAGTTTTTGGGCGTGCCGAACTGGGCCCGGTTCGAGGCGGCTTCCGCCTCCTTGTCCGCCCGCGCCTTGGCTTTCTTCACGCGCTTCAGATTGACGATCTCGGCCATGGGTACTGCTCAACTCTTCAGTGAGATGCCGGCATGGCTTCGCGTTCCTGCATGCGCTTGTAGGCGGGGCGCGATTGGATGCGCGAAAGATAGGCTTCCA
>CAIYRG010000127.1 GCA_903928515.1 uncultured Alphaproteobacteria bacterium
CAACCCGCGCCGCATCGACACGCATTGCCATGTCGTGCCGCCGTCCTTCGTGACCTCGCATCACATGGAAGCGACCGAGGAATTCAAAGCCTGGTCGATCGCCCGTCAGCTCGAAGAGATGGACAAATACGGCGTCGCAACCGGCATCCAGGGTTTGAATTCGCCGGGTATCGATTTTGAGGATGAAGCCGAGGCCATCAAGATTGCGCGCGATTGCAACGAATACGCGACCAAAGTGATGAACGATCATCCGGGCCGTTACGGCACGTTAATCGCGTTGCCGCTGCTGCATGTCGATGCCTCGCTCAAAGAAATGGAATACGGCCTCGACACGCTGAAGGGCGACGGCATCAGTCTCGTCACGTCCTATCAAAGCAAACTCATCAGCGATCCGATGTTCGAGCCGGTGCTCGCCGAAATGAACCGCCGTAAGACGGTGGTGTTCGCCCATCCGCAAACCATCTCGCGCGACCGCAGCATGAACACGCGCGTACTGGAGATGCCTTATGACACGGGTCGCGCCATTCTCGACATGATCGTGCGCGGCCACTTCACGAAGTATCCGGATATCCGGTGGATTTTCGCCCATGGTGGTGGAGCGTTGCCCATTCTTTGGGAGCGCGCCGAAGAGATCACGGCGAAAACACCCGGTCAGCCGTTGAAGAACGGTTTGGCGAACGCGCTGAAGAACGTGCATTTCGACGTGATCGGCGTCGCCAACAAGCTCGATTTCGATTTGGTGAAAGGCTTGTGGGGCACGGATCGTCTCACCTTCGGCACCGATTGGCCGTTCGTGCAGGTCGGCACCACGGCGGATCATCTCGACGCGCTGAAGCTTTCGGCGGCAGACGCTTACAAGATCAATCGCGGCAACGCCGAGAAACTGTTTCCGCGTTTCGCCAAAGCGTGAGGCACCATTGAAAGTCGGATACGGCAGATTGCGATTGCCCTGTTCATCAGCGCTCCCCTTGCCGTAGCAATGGGAAGCGCGGCTAGCCGTGCCGATCAAGAGACCGACGATGAGTGGACCGGCCCTGGCTGGTACCAGGTTTCTCTTCATTCGGTGTCGCTATCATTTATTCCGGTCCTTACGCGCGAGAAGACAGCTGCCGCACATATGTGCAGAAGCACCTTGACGATCCCGATTACATGAAAAGATGGGCCAGAAATACGGCAAGTTCGGCGACGAGGACGCTGGCTGGAGCTTTTACTGCGTAGAGTTTGACACCAAGGCTGAGTGGCACGAGATCAACGAATAATCGGCACGCGCGTCGCGCCGGCGAACCCGTATCTGGCCGCTATCGCCCAATCGTGGTAAGTCTTGGCTGGGGGGCTGACATGGTGATCGGCGGTAAAAGCATCACGGATTGGCTTATCGGGACGTTGGCTCTTCTGGCCTTGTTGGTCATCGGCAAGTCGTTCCTGGTGCCACTCGTGTTCGCGGTGATGATTTGGGCGGTGCTCAACGCGCTGCGGCATGGGCTCGTGCGGCTGAGGCTGCCGCGTTGGGTCGCCTGGTTTGGTTCCTTCATATTCCTGATCGGCGCGACCTATTGGATTGTGCATGTGATCGGCCGCGATGCGTCCGCGCTTGCCACCGAAGCGCCTAGCTACGTTGCGAGACTCGATCAGCTTCTTGCCACGACCCTCGCCCCGTTGGGCCTCGGGCTCAGCGTGAAAGTCGCGTTCCAGCATTTCGACGTTACCAGCGCGCTCGGGCAGGCGGCAACGTCGGTGAGCAACTGGGTGTTCGCGTTCGTTCAGATCCTGATCTATGTCGGATTTCTGCTGGCCGAGCAGGACCATATGGCGTTGAAGTTCACGCGGCTGCAGCCCGATCACACGCGCGCGAAATCGCAAGCGGTGCTTCACGATCTTGCGCGGCAGGTACAATCCTATCTCGGCATCAGCGCGATCCTTAGCGTCATTATGGCGGCAGCGTGTTACGTGTTGTGCCTGCTGCTCGGAGTGGAGTTCGCCGATTTCTGGGCGCTTGTTTTGTTTTTGCTCACCTTCATTCCGGCGATTGGCGCGGTGGGCGTGGTGTTCCCCGCGCTGATGGCGCTGGTGCAATTCGGAACCTTCGGCCCGGCCTTGATCATCGCCGGTGTACTCGGTGTGCTGCATTTCGTGCTGATGAACGTGGCCGAGACCGTCATCCTGGGGCACACACTGAATCTCAGCGCCTTCGCCATCATAGCGGCGTTGACGTTCTGGGGCTTGGTGTGGGGCCTGCCCGGATTGTTCTTGGCTGTGCCGTTAACGGCGGCTATCGGCATCATCTGTCATCACACGCATGGCGCGCGGTGGGTTTCGATACTTCTTTCAGCCCCCCGGCATCCGCGTCACGCAAAATGAGTTTCGCGAAATGGGGGCGTTTCAGCGCGTGGCGTCGCGCCAGCGCAGCATGCGGCTTTCCAACAGCGACAGCATCTGGCCCGTCAGATAACCGATGATGCCGAACAGGATCACGCCGGCGAACACGTCCGCCGAGCGGAACGACCGCGACGAGAGCAGCACCCAGAACCCGATGCCGTTCACGCCCGCCAGCATTTCGCCCACGATGGTGAGGATGAGCGCAGACGTCAGGCTGATGCGCATGCCGGCCAGGATGTCGGGCATGGCGGAGGGCAACGCCACTTTGCGGATGAACTGCAGACGCGACATGCCGAGCAATCTGCTCACTTCGTAAAGGCGCGGTTCGACGGCAGCGAAGCCGTGCACCGTTGCCAGGATCAGCGGCCAGATGGCGCCAAACGCGATCACGCCCAGCACCATGCCGTCAGAGAGGCCGAACAGCGCGATGGCCGCTGGCACGATGGCGGACGAAGGAATGGGGCGGATGAATTCCAGCGTTGGCCCGAAAATCTCGCGCGCGGGGCGCGACACGCCGATGGCAGCGCCGATGACGATGCCCAGGATTGAGGCCAGCAGCCAGCCGTAGAACATGCGTTCGAGCGTGGCGTAGAGCTGCGGCTGCAGCTCGCCGGATTCGAAGCCTTCCTGCAGCACGGTCCAGGCCGCGAGCGGGCTCGGCAGATAGATCGGCGAGATCAGCTTGGCGTCGGAGACGGCCTGCCAGCCCAGCACGAGGCACGCGCCCACCGCG
>CAIYRG010000128.1 GCA_903928515.1 uncultured Alphaproteobacteria bacterium
CACGCAGCAGCATGTGATGGAACGCTACAAGCGCATCTCCGATTCCAAGATGCAGTTGGACACGACGCTGGAAGACCCGACCGCGCTCGCCAAGCCCTACACGTTCACGCGCACCTTCTCGCGCACGCCATTTCCGGTGACGGAGGAGGTTTGCCTTCAGAACAATCGGGATTTAAGTCCCTTGGGTAAGCAGCAATTCGATCTGACGCCGCCCGGACTCAAACCCAAGGTCAAATCCAAGATCAAATCCGGAATCAAATGAGGATCAGAACCATGCGGATTTCGCTTCTTCACAGTTCTTCCGGTTTGGCAGCGTTGCTGGCGCTGTCGCTCGGCGCTTGTTCGCAGCCGGCCTCGCAGCAATCCGCGAGCCCGCCGCCGGACCAAAGTGCGGCCAAAGACACCGCGGAGCCCGCCGCGTCCAAAGTCCCCGGAAACTCTTACGCCTCGCTGGCGAGCCTGCCGGATTTCACCGGGCCCTGGTCGCTCGATGCCGCGCCCGATGCGGCGCATTCCAAAGACGCGGTGCCGTTCAATGCGCCCTATGCCGCGAAGTTGGTGAAGGTGCGCGGTGCCGTTGCGTCGGGAAAGCCGGTGCCGCCGATCCAGAATCGCTGCGTGCCGAATGGCATGCCAACCATGATGTATCTGCCGGGCGCGAATTATCAGTTCCTGCTGACGCCGGGGCGCTTCACCGTCATCAGCGACACGCATGAAGTGCGCCGCGCCTTCATGGACGGGCGCGATCATTCCACCGATCCGGACGATTCCTATGGCGGCGAGGGCGTCGGCCATTGGGAGGACACGACGCTGGTCGTCGATACGATCGGCATCCTGCCGGAACTTCCCCTTGTTCCGGGCGTGGCGGGGGCGGGCAAAGTGCATGTCGTCGAACGCATTCATCTGGTCTCGGACGACAAGTTGCAGGTCGACACGACGATCACAGACGACTCGTTGAGCGCGCCGTACGCCTACACGCACACCTACACGCGCCATCGGGGCGCCAACATGGACGAGAACATCTGCCTGCCGGAGCCGGACCTGAAACTTTAGGTCCGGTTGGAAGCTTTAGAGCGGGTGTAAAATCGTATCCGATAGCGGGTGCGGCGCTCCTGCGCGAAGCAGCCGCACGCAGGCGCGTAGAATGCGTCCAAATTGCCCTTGCAGGCGCTGGAGGGCACCCCATATCCCCTTGAACGGCAACAAAAAACTATGCCGCACCTGGGCTGCATTCCATTTCGCAAGCAATGCTGTATATGCCGAGCCCAGCCTTTACCCATTGGGCGGAATGGCCGATCATGGACGGCGGTTTTCCAGGGACAACGAAGCCCGGATTGAACCCCCGAATTCGGAAGGAAACGAACATGAAAAACAAAATATTGACGCTGGCCTTGGCGGCAGGACTTGTGACCGCCGGCGCGGGCACGGCGATGGCGCATCATTCTTATGCGATGTTCGACAAGACGAAGACCGCGACGCTCACCGGCACGGTCCGCACGGTTCAGTGGACGAACCCGCATGTCTATATCTGGCTCTACGTCCCGAACGACAAAGGTGCGCAGGACATTTGGGGCATCGAATTCGGCGGCGGCCCGAACGGCCTTGAGCGTCACGGCTGGACGAAGAACACGCTGCATGTCGGCGACAAGATCGTTCTGAAAATCAATCCGTTGAAGGATGGCCGCACCGGCGGTCTGTTCCTCAACGTCACGCTGCCCAACGGCAAAGTGATGACGATGGGCGGCGGCGATCAGAGCTAAGTCCGGAGTTTTCGAATAGAATGCAGGATGCGTGAGCCGTGGCTTGCGCATCCTTTTTTTTGGCCGTTTTCGTTTGGGCATTTTTGGTGGGGGAGCTGAGATGCGCGCGAATCCGCTCTGCCGGATGTCTGTGCTCGCGCTTGTGGCGCTGGTGACGGGATCACGCGCCGATGCGCAAACATCTGTGTCCGGCAACGACTGGAATTCCATCGCGGCGCTGCCGGATCTTTCCGGCTCGTGGCTCTACGATCCGCATCGTACGCAAGTCGCCACCGGCGAGCCGGTGCCGCTGACGCCCATCTTCGCGGAGAAGATGAAAAAGGTGCATGCGCTGAATGTGGCAGGCGGCGATGTTCCGGCGCGGGCCTATCACTGCATGCCGCGCGGCGTGCCGGAAGTGATGGAGCTGATCACGCGGCTTTACGAATTCCTGGAGACGCCGGGGCTGATGACGATCATTCCGCAGAACAACGAAGTGCGCTTCATCTATACCGATGGACGTGGTCACCCGGACCATCTGCGCGCGTCTTACAGCGGCCATTCCATCGGGCACTGGGAGAAGGACGAGGCCGGCAAAGACATGCTCGTGATCGACACGATCGGCATGCCCGCCGGCATCGATATGTTCTATGGCTTTCCGGCCGGTGGACCGATGCACGTGGTCGAGCATTTGAAATTGCTCTCCGCGGACAAAATGGAAGTCGCCAAGACCATTGAAGATAAAGTCACGCTCACGGCGCCTTACACCTATGCACGCACCTACACGCGTCATCGCGAGTGGCCCGTGCTGGAAGAAATTTGCGTGCAGAACAACCACGATGTGAGCGCGACAGGGCACCAGCAATTCGCGCCGCCGCCGCCGGGTTTGGGCCCGTTCGGCCCGCAGCCTCACAACACCAACAAGAACAACAATGCGCAATAAACAGGTTCAACAAACCGTAGCCAGGGAAGCTTAGGATTATGACCGATACGAAATTGAGAAATCTCGACCCCGCGCCGAAGCTGGATGTCAGCGGCTTTCGCAAGCCCGAGCATGACATCGCCCCGATCTTTCTCGAGCGCTGGTCACCGCGCTCCTACACCGAAGAGGAGATTCCGGATTCGGCGCTGATGTCGTGCTTTGAAGCTGCGCGTTGGGCGCCCTCTTCGACCAATCAGCAACCCTGGCGCTTTGTGTATTGCAAGCGCGGCGGAGAGAACTGGGAAAATTTCAAGGAAGCCATTCAGGAGCGTTCGCGCCTTTGGGCAAAGGATGCCGCCGCCATCGTGTTCTTCATTTCCAAGACGGCCGTGTTCGCACGCGGCGAGCACAAAATTTCGCGCTCGCATGCCTTCGATACCGGTGCCGCCTGGGAGAACTTCGCCTTGCAGGCGACGATGCTGGGCTGGGCTGTGCACGCCATCGGTGGCTTCGACGCGAAGCACGCGCCCAGGCTGCTGGGTATCCCGGAAGAGGGCTGGCAGATTCATTGCGCGGTGACGATCGGCCGCCGTGGCGACAAATCCTTCCTGCTGGACGAATTCGCCGCCCGCGAGCTGCCCAATGTGCGGGTGCCGCTGAACCTGCTGCTGATGCAAGGCGGCTTTAAGCCCGAGCTGACCGACTTCCCGCCCGGAACACCGGGGGCGCCCCGCTAAAACCACGATAGGTTTTCTGTGAATCTGTCGCGTTCGTGAATCTTTTGTTAGGGTTCGCGAACGCGACTGCGTATCAACCCGAAGAGGCCGGCATCCGCCGACATGCTTCCGAGGGGGATATGAGAAAAATTCTGTTGAGTTCCGCGGCCTTAGCCGCGCTGACTGCTGCGCCTGCGCTGGCCCAATCGACTTTGGAAACCACCATCGTCACGGCTCCCCATATCGAGGAGACGCTGCCGGAAGAACTCGCCAAATACGGCACGCGGGTTGAGACGATCACCAGCGATACCATCAAGGACAACGGCTATCTCGACGCCGCCGGTGCGCTGAACGCAATCGCGCCGGGCCTCTATGTGCAGTCCAAGAACGGCCCCTTCGACTACGTCGACATCTCCTACCAAGGTTCGCGCACGGAAGACGTGCTGTGGCTGGTGGATGGCGTTCGCATCAACAACCGGCTCTATGCCGGCACGACGCCGCTCGACACGATCCCCTCCAGCATCATCGACCGCATCCAAATCGTGGATGGTGCGCAGTCGTTGTTCTATGGCACGCAATCCGTCGCGGGCACGGTGAACATCATCACCAAGGATTACACGACGAAGCCGGCCGGTGCGGTGTCGCTCCGCGCCGATAGCAACAGCGGCTATCACGTCGATGGCAATTTCAGCGACCAGTTGGGTCAGAACCAATTCGTGCTGTTCGGTTCGGCAGACAAGTCGAAGGGCTTTGAGCCGTTCCGCAAGCAAGATTACCAGCCGAGCGAAACCGACCGTAACCGCAGCTATGACGTGCTGACGTTAGGCGGCAAGTACGCCTACAATGTCTCCGAGCAGATGCGGTTTTCAACATCGCTGATCCACACCGATGCCGATCTCGATTACGCAGCTCCCGATCGCATCGCGCGCGACGTGAACACGCGCAACGAGACGTTGCTCACCGCGAAGGTCGACGACGACATCAGCGACAAGTTCGGCTTCTACGTCAAAGGCTATTACCACTGGTGGTACACGCACTATGACCAGGATGCGAACAGCCTGACCAAGCCGGGCACGGTGGATGTGATCTATCGCAACGCCTTCTGGGGCTTCACCGATTACGGCGTCAACGCGCTGACCAAATACACGCCGGGCGGGCCGGTCGATTTCTATGCCGGTTACGATTTGCAGCGTTACGGCGGCCATGACGATGTGCTGTTCATCGAAAAGCACGACGAGACCACGAACGCGGTGTTCGGCCAGATCCGCACCACGCCGGATTTGATGGCGAACGGCAATCTCGCCTTGGGAGCGCGTTACAACATGCCGAGCGATGGCGAGAGCGCTTTCGTGTGGGATTTGACCGGCATCTACAATTTGACGCCGAATCTGTTCACGCGCGGTTCGGTCGGCACGTCATTCCGCCTGCCGACGGCGGAGGAGTTGTTCGCCAACGATCCGGCGGATGAGTTGGGCAATCCGAATCTCAAGCCCGAACGCAGCACCAACGCCAATGTTTCGCTGGGCGGCAAGCTCGGCAATGACGGCGGCTTCAAGCTGAATTGGGAAGTGATCGGCTTCTGGCGCGAGATCAAGGATTTGATCGATCTCGATACTTTTAACGCCGCGACCGGCCAGGACGTGTTCGGCAACATTCCGGGCACGGTTCACTCGCAAGGTGCGGAACTGAATCTGCAGGCAGCCTTCACTCCCGATCTGTCGGCGATGCTCGATTACACGCTCGATACGGCCAAAACGAGCGGTTCGAGCGTTCAGATCGGGCGCATTCCAAAACAAGATGCCAAGCTCGGTTTGGATTGGCATCCCGCCGATTTGCCCATCGGCTTCAGCGCCAATTTGAACCACGTCGGCGACATCTATCAGAGACTCAGCAGCGGCTTGGGACTCTTCAACTACGGCAACTACACCGTGCTCGATTTGGGCGCGCGTTGGTTCATGGGCGATGACCGCCGCCATCGCATCGACTTCACGGTTCAAAACGTGACGGACGAAAAATATGGACGTCCGGTGAAAGCCTGCGCCGACAACAAGAAGGACTCGTTCTACGCCTGTTCGCTTCCGTATGCGGCCGTGAATCTCGGCCTCACGCGGACCTTCGGCGTGCGTTACACCTACAGCTTCAATTAAAGTCTAACGCGATACCGCAGTTGCCAAGGCCCGCTTGAAAATGCGGGCCTTGCGCTTTTGAGGCCGCTCGGGAACAAGCTTCGCCATGAACGCGACATTTCTCAAACAGGAAGCCGTCCGGCTTACGTTTCTGTTGCATCGCTGGCTCGGTGCTGCGCTGGGCTTGTTGATGCTGACGTGGTGCCTGTCGGGCATCGTCATGATGTATGTGCCGTATCCGGCGTTGCAGGAGACGGATCGGGTTCAGGGCCTGACGCCGATCGACTGGTCGAAATGCTGCACGGTGGACAGTCTGCTGATTGGCGACGAGGCGATGATCTCGCGCATGAGCGTGGAGATGTTGGGCGCGCGTCCGGTTCTGCGTGTGCAGTTGGGCCCCGTGAAGGACATGATCGACCTGCAAACGGGCCGCGAGTTGGGCGAGGTCCCGGCAGCGGACTCGCAAGCGGTGGCGATAGCTTACGGACAGGCCATTGGTGCGAAAGCACCACCGAACTTACTGGCGAATGTTCATAACGACCAATGGAGCGTCTATGGCGGGTTTGACGATGACCGGCCGCTGTCGCGCTTCGCGCTGAATGACTCTGCGGGCACGCAAATCTATGTGTCGGCGGCAAGCGGCAAAGCGGTGCAAAAGACGACTGCCACCGAGCGCTTCTGGAATTGGTTCGGCGCGATTCCACATTGGCTGTATTTCGTGGAGCTGCGTCAGAACCCTTATGTCTGGACGCAGGTGATCGTCTATTCCTCGGCACTCGGATGTTTTCTCGCGATGTTGGGGCTCTATATCGGCATCCGCCAATGGTTGCGGGCCGGCAGGGCAAACCGCGCCTCGCCCTATAAAGGCTTTATGTTCTGGCATCATGTGCCGGGGCTGATTTTCGGAATTTTCACGCTCACTTTCGTGGCGAGCGGATTGTTCTCGATGAACCCTTGGGGGCTGTTCGAGAATGGCAGCGCGCGCGAGCAACGCGACCGGCTGACCGGCGGGCCTATGTCCGGCCTTCTGGTGCTGGCATCTCTCTCCACGCTGCCGAGTGCGGGATTGCCGCCCGGAATCGTTTCGGTGGCGGCAGCTCCATTGGGAAAATCGCTGTTCCTGGTGACGACCGATGCGGCGGGACATCGCGTGCGTTTGGACCCGACAGGCAATCCCCAAACCGTGCGCGATGACGAATGGCAGTTCATCGCCGACGCGACGAGCGGGCATAAGAACACGCCGAAGCCGGAGCTGATCACGGCCGAAGACACGTATTATTTCAGCCATCATCGCGAGCAGGTGCAGCTTCCGGCTTATCGGCTGATCCTGGGAGCCAACCGCTATTATTTCGATCCCGTCTCCGGGCAGTTGCTGATGATGATCGATGCGGGCGGCGAGCAATATCGCTGGATGCACCAGGCGATGCACCGGCTGGATTTCTCGCCCCTCATGCGCTCGCGCCCGATCTGGGACATTGTGATGCTGATCCTGATGGCGGGCGTCACCTTCGTTTGCGCGACCGGGGCCTATATCGGCGTGCGATTCCTGATCGGCAGGCCCGTGCGCTCGCGTAAGCCTTTGCTTTAAAGCGGAATATTTCCGGGCTTTGGACTGGCCTCTCGCCCATGCTAGGCGGGGTGCATGTCTGAAGCCGCATCCGATGCAGAGATAAAGTCCTCGCCTGCGGCCACATTGGCCGAGCCGACGCGCGCCGAGTTGCGCATGGTGTTTGGTGGGCTGATCGCCGCGATGATGCTGGCAGCGCTCGATCAGAACATCGTCAACACGGCGTTGCCGCGTATCGCCTCCGAACTCGGCGGGCTTTCACATCTCTCCTGGGTTGTCACCGCGTTCATGCTGACGGCCGCAAGCACCACGCCGCTCTACGGCAAGCTGTCGGATATGTATGGCCGCAAGCGGCTGTTCATTGTCGCGATCACCATATTCGTCATTGCCTCGATGCTGTGCGGACTGTCGCAAAGCCTCATGCAACTCATCATTTTCCGCGGGCTTCAGGGCCTGGGCGCGGGCGGTTTGATGGTGCTGGCGCAATCGACCATCGGCGACATCGTGAAGCCGGCGGAGCGTGGCAAATATCAAGGCGTCGTCGCGGGATCTTGGGCGATCAGTTCCATCGCGGGGCCGCCGCTTGGCGGCTTCATCACATCCGCATTGTCTTGGCGCTGGGTGTTTTACGTCAACGTGCCGGTGGGCGCGATCAGCCTCGCGCTCATCATTATCGGCCTCAAACGGCCGCGCAAATCCAACGCGCATGCCATCGATTATCTCGGCGCGGTGCTGATTGCCTCCACCACCACGTGCCTGCTGTTGCTGCTGAACTGGGCAGGCTCGCTCTATGATTGGCTGTCGCCGCAGATCATCGGGCTGTTCGCCGCGTTTCTGCTGCTGCTGACCGGGGTGTGGATGCAGGAGCGCCGCGCGCCCGAACCCATCGTCAATCTGCATCTGGTGCAGAAGCGCGCCATTGCGCCCGCACTCGCCGCGTCTATCAGTATGGCGATAGCGATGTTCGGCGAGTTCGTGTTCCTCCCCGTTTATCTGCAGATTGTTCTCGGGCAAACACCGGCAAGTTCCGGTGCGATGATGGTGCCGCAAGTCGTCTGCGCGACATTGGCGTCGTTCATCGGCGGCCGCTTCCTCACCTCGTTGTCGCGCGCGCGCGGCATTCTTTTCGTGGCGCTCATCGCCAACGCATTCGCGTTGAGCGTGCTGGGTCTGCTGGCCTGGTTTCAGCTCGGCCTTTTGCCCGTGGCGCTCACTGTGATGGTGCTGGGCGGCGGCATGGGCGTGGCGATGCCCGCGCTCACCATTCTGGTGCAGAACGCGGTTGAGCAACGGCAGATGGGTGCGGCCACCGCGTTGCTCTCCTTCTCGCGTTCGCTGGGCGCGGCCACCGGCGTGGCGCTGGCAGGCGGCATTGCCGGACATTGGATTGCGGGCTTCACCGCGAGCGATGATCTTCACACGCTGGCGCCGGGTTTGGTGTCGGCCTACCGCCAAGCTGTGGGTGCTATTCTGGGAACCGGCGGCGCGATGATGCTGCTCGGCGTTTTCTTCGTGCATCAATTGCCGCGCGGGAACGCGACGGCGGAATAGCCGGCGATCCCGCAGCCGCGAAGTTCGGCTGGTATAATCGGCGTGCCTAGCGCCAGGCGGCTCTTTTCCCTTGAAATCGCACCTTTAATCCCTTCCAAGATGTGGCGCGGATGCGACGCCTTGCTTTAGATTGGGCGCGCCGCCGGAGTGGCTGGAAGGCCAGAGGAACACCAGGGGAACGACATGCCGGGCTTTGACAATTTCGACCGTCGCACGCTTTTGAAAGCGGGCGCCGCGGCCGCCACGTTGCCGGCCATGAGCGTTCCGGTTCTGGGCGCCGCCGCTGGACGCCCGGTGAAGATCGGCATGGTTGCGCCGCTCACCGGCCCCTTGGCCGCGTTCGCCGAAGCCGATCCTTGGGTGCTCGCCAAAGTGCGTGGTGCCTATGGCGCGGGGATTACGATCGCGGGAACCGTGCATCCCATCCAGATCATCGAGCGCGACAGCCAATCGTCGACCTCGCGCGCCGCCGAAGTGGCCGCCGATTTGATCCTCAAGGACAAGGTGGATCTCATCGTGACCTCGAACACGGCCGACACCGTGAACCCGGTGGCCGATCAGTGCGAAGCCAACGAAGTGCCTTGCATCTCCACTGACAGCCCGTGGCAGCCGTATTATTTCGGCCGCGGCGCCACGCCCGCCAAAGGTTTCGATTACACCTATCATTTCTTCTGGGGTCTCGAAGACCTCATGGCCGTCTACATGAACATGTGGGACAGCCTGCCGACGAACAAAACCGTCGGTGCGATGTGGTCGAACGACATTGAAGGCAACGCCTTCGCCGACGCCAAGACCGGCTTCCCGCCGGTGATGGCGAAAGCGGGCTACAAGCTGGTCAACCCCGGCGGTTATCCCGTGGGCGCGCAGGATTACTCCGCGCAGATTGCGAAATTCAAAGCCGCGAAGGTGGACATCATCACAGGCGTGTTCGCGCCGCCCGATTTCACCACGTTCTGGAACCAGGCCGCCCAGCAAGGCTTCAAACCGAAGATCGCCAGCATCGCGAAGGCGCTGCTGTTCCCCTCCGCCGTGCAGGCGTTGGGCAAAGGCGGCATCGAGTTGTCGTCCGAAGTGTGGTGGTCGCCCGATCATCCGTTCCAATCGAGTCTCATTCCCGGCCTGACGCCCAAGAGCTTCACCGCCGAATATATGGCAGCGTCCAAGAAGCAATGGACGCAGCCCATAGGATTCAAATTCGCGTTGTTCGAAGTGGCGGCCGACGTGCTGAAGCGCACCAAAAACATCGACAAGAAAGAGAGCATCGTGGATGCGATCAAATCCACGAACATGCAGACGATCATCGGACCGGTGCAGTGGACCGGCCAGCCGGTGAAGAACGTCTGCCGCACGCCGCTCGTCGGCGGACAGTGGCGCGCGGGCAAGCAATACCCGGTCGATCTCGTGATCGTGAACAACCAGCACGCGCCGAACATCCCGAACGGCGGCAAGCTCGAACCGCTTCCCGCCTAACGATTCGCGTAGCGAGATTATTGAAAACAATGGCGCTGCTGCAGGTCGAGGACGTCTCGAAACGCTTTGGCGCCATTGTGGTGGCCGATCACGTGAACCTGTCGGTGGGCGCAGGCGAAGCACTCGGCATCATCGGCCCGAATGGTGCCGGCAAAACCAGCCTCTTCAATCTGATCGCCGGGCGTTACACGCCCGATGAAGGCAAGATCGTATTTCAGGACCGCGATGTGACGGCGGCCTCGATGCGCACGCGCTGCCATTCGGGCATTGCGCGCACGTTCCAGATTCCCCAGCCGTTCGCGCGCATGACGGTGTTTGAGAATTTGATGGTGGCAGCGACGGCGGGCGCGCGTAAATCCATTGCGAGCGCACGGCGCGATTGCGCGGAGGTTTTGGAGCGCACGCATTTGAGCGCGAAAGCCAATGCGCAGGCGGGCGGCTTGCCATTGCTCGACCGCAAACGTTTGGAACTGGCGCGCGCGTTGGCAACCGCACCGAAGCTGTTGTTGCTGGATGAAGTCGCGGGTGGCCTCACCGAGCCCGAATGTATGGCGCTGGTGGAAACCATCCAATCGGTGCGCGAATCGGGCGTTGCCATCGTTTGGATCGAGCATGTGGTGAACGCGCTCATGCGCGTGATCGACCGGCTGGTGGTGTTGCATTTCGGAAAATTGCTGACCGAAGGCAAACCTGAAGCCGTGATGGCCGATGCCCAGGTGCGGCAGATCTATATGGGGATCGAGCCCACATGATGTTGCTCGATGCGAAGAACGTGCAGGCCTTCTACGGCGATTTCCAGGCGCTGTTCGGCATCAATCTGACGCTGCAGAAGGGCGAGCTGATCGGCGTGGTCGGCGCCAATGGTGCCGGCAAATCCACGCTGCTGAAGCGCCTGTCGGGTTTGATTCATGGCACGGCCGAAAGCGTGATGCTGAACGGCGAGCCCATCGGAAATTTGCGCGCCGATCAAGTGGCCAAGCGCGGCATCGCGCTGGTGCCCGAAGGCCGCCGGTTGTTTTCCTCGCTGTCGGTGGAAGAAAATCTCAGCATGGGCCTGTGTGCGGGGCGCTCCGGATATTGGACGTTGTCGCGCGTCTACGAATTGTTTCCCGTTTTGGGCGAACGCAAGAACAGCAAAGCCACGATGATGTCGGGCGGCCAGCAGCAGATGTGCGCCATCGGCCGCGCGTTGTTGTGCAACCCGGCCGTGTTGCTGTGCGATGAGCTGTCGCTGGGCTTGGCGCCGACAATCATCAAAGACATCTACAACGCGCTGCCCACGATCCTTGCGGAAGGCACCAGCGTGCTGATCGTCGAACAGGATGTGGCGCAGGCGATGAGTGTGTGCCACCGGATGTATTGCGTGCGCGAGGGCCGTGTTGTGCTGGAAGGCGCGCCTGCGTTTCTGTCACGCGCCGAAATCACGGCGGCGTATTTCGGCACCGGAGC
>CAIYRG010000129.1 GCA_903928515.1 uncultured Alphaproteobacteria bacterium
CCCCGTTCTTCAACAACTACCGTCCGCAGTTTTACTTCCGCACGACCGACGTGACGGGAATTGTGAAGCTTGCGGAAGGTACGGAGATGGTGATGCCGGGCGACAACGTGTCGATGGAAGTCGAGCTGATCGTTCCCATCGCCATGGAAGAGAAGCTGCGCTTCGCCATTCGTGAAGGCGGTCGTACCGTCGGCGCCGGCGTCGTCGCTAAGATCATTAAATAAGGCACTTGGGCCGTATCCCGGAGAATTGAAATGCAAGGACAGAATATCCGTATACGGCTGAAGGCCTTCGACCACCGTATTCTCGACAACTCCACCAAGGAGATCGTGAATACGGCGAAGCGCACAGGCGCGCAGGTTCGCGGACCGATCCCGCTGCCGACGCGCATTGAACGCTTCACGGTCAATCGTTCTCCCCATGTCGACAAGAAAAGCCGCGAGCAGTTTGAAATTCGCACGCACAAGCGTCTTCTCGACATCATCGACCCGACACCGCAGACCGTGGACGCGCTCATGAAGCTCGACCTCGCTGCCGGCGTCGACGTCGAAATCAAGCTGTAAGGATTGTAGGTACGCCATGCGCACCGGTGTCATTACGCAGAAGCTAGGTATGTCGCGCCTCTTCACAGAGGACGGCAGGCACATTCCTGTGACCGTGCTGAAGCTCAATAAAGTTCAGGTCGTCTCGACGCGCACGTCTGAGAAGGATGGCTACACGGCCGTTCAGCTCGGCGCGGGTTTCGCGAAGCCGAAAAACGTTTCCAAAGGCGAGCGCGGTCATTTCGCCAAGGCCCAGGTCGAGCCGAAGCGCAAAGTCGTGGAATTCCGCGTCGACGAGAAAAGTCTTCTCGAAGTCGGCGATGAGGTCCTGGCCGATCACTTCGTTGCCGGCCAAAAGGTCGACGTGACGGGTGTCACGATCGGTCGCGGTTTCACCGGCGCTATGAAGCGTTGGAACTTCCGCGGCTTGGAAGCTTCGCATGGCGTGTCGATCTCGCACCGCTCGCTGGGTGGTACGGGTGGTCGTCAAGATCCGGGCAAGACTTTCAAGAACAAGAAGATGCACGGCCATTACGGCGATGAGCGCGTAACCACGCTCAATCTCGAAGTGGCGAAAGTGGATGTCGAACGCGGCATCATCATGGTGACAGGCTCTGTTCCGGGCGCCAAAGGCGGCTGGGTGATGGTGCGCGACGCTGTGAAGAAAGCGCTTCCGAAAGAAGCGCCGCAACCGGCCTCCGTTAAGAAGGCTGGCGCTCCTGCCGCCGAAGCCTCGAAGGAAGGTTGAGCACCATGAAACAGAAGGTTCTCACCCTGGAATCGAAGGCCGCCGGCGAAATCGAATTGTCGGACGCGATCTTCAATCTCGAGCCGCGCATCGATCTGATCCAGCGCGTCATCGTGTGGCAATTGGCCAAGCGCCGCGCCGGTACGCACAAGACTCTGCGTCGCGGTGAAATCAACCGCACGACGAAGCGCCTTGGTCGCCAAAAGGGCGGCGGTACGGCTCGTCACGGTGCACGTTCGGCTCCGCAATTTGTGGGCGGCGGCAAGGCCATGGCGCCGGTGAATCGCAGCCATGAATTCTCGTTGCCGAAAAAGATCCGCGTGCTCGGTCTGCGCCACGCGCTGTCGGCGAAGGCGCGCGACGAGAAGTTGATCATCGTCGACGAAGCGACGGCATCCGAGATCAAGACGAAGGCGTTGGGCTTGAAGCTCGGCAAGTTCGGCGCGGGCCGTGCGTTGATCGTGGACAAGGCGTTCGACGCGAACTTCGAGAAGTCGGCGCGCAATCTGCAGTCGATCTCGTTGCTCCTGACGGACGGTTTGAACGTCTATGACGTGTTGAGGAGCGATACGCTGGTTCTGACCAAAGCGGCGGTACAAGCGATCGAGGAGCGGCTGGCGTGAGCGATCTCAAGAATTACGACATCATTCTCTCGCCGGTGATCACCGAAAAGGCGACGCGCCTTTCGGAAGTGAACCAGGTTGTCTTCCGCGTGCCGCTGTCGGCCACGAAGCCCGAGATCAAGAAGGCGGTTGAAGCGCTCTTCAAGGTCAAGGTGAAGGCAGTCAACACGACGCGACTCAAGGGCAAGACGAAGGCCTGGCGCGGCAAGCCGTTCTCGAAGAGCGACACGAAGAAGGCCATCGTGACACTCGCCGCGGGCGACCAGATTGACGTGACCACGGGTCTCTAAGGAACGGATTTAAGGAATTTCGCAATGGCATTGAAAACCTACAAGCCAGCGACTCCCGGTCAGCGCCAATTGGTGCTTATTGACCGTTCGGGCCTGCATAAAGGCGCGCCCGTTAAGGCGTTGACTGAAGGTCAGAGCCGTCTTGGCGGTCGCAACAACACAGGCCGCGTGGTCGTGCGTTGGCAGGGCGGCGGTCACAAGCAGCGCTACCGCATCGTCGACTTCAAGCGCGGCAAGCACGATGTGTCCGCGACGGTGGAGCGTTTGGAATACGATCCGAACCGCACCTCGTTCATCGCGCTCCTGAAATATAAGGATGGCGAGCTCGCCTACATCATCGCGCCGCAGCGTTTGGCCGTCGGCGATTCCGTGATCTCGGGCGATCGCGTCGACGTGAAGCCGGGCAATGCGATGCCGCTTTCGGCCATTCCGGTTGGCACGATCATTCACAATATCGAGATGAAGCCGGGCAAGGGTGGTCAGATCGCCCGCTCGGCCGGCGCCTACGCGCAATATCTCGGCCGTGACTCCGGTTACGCGCTGCTTCGCTTGAATTCGGGCGAAGTGCGCAAAGTGCGCCTGGAATGC
>CAIYRG010000130.1 GCA_903928515.1 uncultured Alphaproteobacteria bacterium
ACGCTCACGCTATTGCATTTCAGGACGTTATTGCTCGATGCGCTTTGGGTTCCGAATGGCTGCGCCGTTTGAGCGTGGGCCGCTCCCAACGAAACAGCCGGCGCGTTTAACCATGCGCATCACGGGTGCTCTGGCGGGCGCGGTTTTCGGCGGCGTGCTGCTGGGGCTGGCAGCCTGTTCGTCCGACGGCCCGACCTTTTCCACGGTCGTGGGCGAAGACGCCAAGCCGATGCACGATTGGCGTCTGGAACAGGCCTTCATGCCGCTGATGACCAAGGACATGGCGGTGTTCGAAAGCTGGGGCGCGGCGGTTGTGATCGCGCCGAACATCGGCGTCACCAACGCGCACAACGAGAATCTGCTTCCCAAAGACGCCATCCTCGCCAAATCGCGCGATTACGATCTTTTGTTCTTCCGCACCGATCGCATCGTCGTGCCGCCATTCGGCACGCCACAAGTGGGCGAGCAGGTGATCGCATACGGACAGGGCTTCAAAGGCGACACGCGCGAAGCCGATGGCGTGTTGCTGGGGCTTTCCGATCTGGTCATTCCGCGCTGCCGCAACTGCCGTTCGCAGCACGCGTTGGTGTTCGATGCCGCGGCAGGGCCGGGTTTCTCCGGTGGACCGGTGGTGGATGCGCGTTCCGGTGCGGTCGTGGGGATCACGTTCGGCTATCGCGACGATGACGAGCGCGCCAAAACCCGTCTCATGTATGCCTACGACATGGACCTCGTTCTGTCGGAGCTGCACGCGCTCGTGCCGCGTCAAAACCTCAGCCAAAACCGTTAAGCGAAGTGGACAAGTTCCACGCTGAAAATTGCCCGGAAATCCGGGCGATTTTGGCCGGTTTGGAACACCCATTTTGCTGGCCCCTGGGCTGCCAAAAATGCTAGTTTTTGTCTCCTGAAAACGGTGCGATTCCCGGTTCGAATTGCATGCGTTTTTGCCCCGTTTTCAACAGGGATTCCGGTTTGAGCGACACAGACGGTTTGGCAGGCGGAACGCCCCCAAACACAAAAGACGCCAGCAATCCGAACGGGGGCGGAGCAGGCGGAAACGGCAATGACGGCGCAAGCGGTGCAGGTTCCGGCGGGGCGGTCGAGCCCGTCGCCATCGAAAGCGAACTGAAGCGCTGCTATCTCGATTACGCGATGAGCGTGATCGTGTCGCGAGCACTTCCCGATGTGCGCGACGGCTTAAAGCCCGTGCACCGGCGCATTCTCTATTCGATGCACGAGAACGGCCGCGATTGGAACAAGCCCTATCGCAAATCCGCGCTGATCGTCGGCGACGTGATGGGCAAGTACCATCCGCACGGCGACCAATCGATCTACGACGCCTTGGTGCGTCTGGCGCAGGATTTCTCGATGCGCGTGCCGCTGGTCGATGGCCAGGGCAATTTCGGCTCGGTGGATGGCGATCCCGCCGCCGCCATGCGTTACACCGAAGCGCGCCGCGCCAAAGTCGCGCATGCGCTCACCGAAGATATCGAAAAAGAAACCGTCGACTTCCAGGACAATTACGACGCCTCGGAAAGAGAACCGACGGTTCTTCCCGCACGCTTCCCGAATCTTTTGGTGAATGGCGCGGGCGGCATTGCCGTCGGCATGGCCACCAACATTCCGCCGCACAATCTCGGCGAAGTGATCGATGCGTGCTTGGCCTATATCGAAGATCCTTCCATCTCCATGGAAGCGCTGACCGAGATCGTGCCGGGACCGGATTTTCCCACGGGCGCGATCATCATCGGCAAGGCGGCGGCGCGGGCAGCACTGGCGCGTGGCCGCGGCTCAATCCTGATGCGCGCGCGTGTCAGCATTGAAGAGATCCGCAAGGATCGCGAAGCGATCATCGCCACCGAAATTCCCTATCAAGTGAACAAGGCGCGGATGATCGAAAAGATCGCCGAAGCCGTGCGCGACAAGCGCATCGAGGGCGTCTCGGATCTGCGCGACGAAAGCGACCGCCACGGCATGCGCGTGGTGATCGAATTGAAGCGTGACGCCTCCGCGCAAGTCGTGCTGAACCAGCTCTATCGCTACTCCGAACTGCAATCGAGCTTCGGCGTGAACATGCTGGCGCTGAATAGCGGCCGGCCCGAGCTGATGAATTTGAAGGACATGATCGGCGCCTTCGTCGTGTTCCGCGAAGAAGTCGTCACGCGCCGCACGCGGTTCGATCTCGCCAAGGCGCGCGATCGCGGCCATTTGTTGGTTGGTTTGGCTGTCGCCGTCGCCAATATCGACGAAGTGATCGCGTTGATCCGTGCAGCCCCGGATGTGGCCACCGCGCGCGAACAATTGATGGCGCGCGCTTGGCCCGCGAAAGACGTTGGACCGCTGGTGGCATTGATCGCCGACCCGCGCCATCTCGTGACGGCGGAAGGCACCATTCGTCTCACCGAGGAGCAGGCGAAAGCCATTCTCGATTTGCGCTTGCAGCGTTTGACGGCGTTGGGCCGTGATGAAATCGCGGATGAAGTGCAAAAGCTCGGCACGGCGATTGCCGATTATCTCGATATTCTGCGTTCGCGCGCCCGCGTTCTGACCATCGTGCGCGGCGAGCTGGCGGACATCCGCACCGAATTCGCAACCCCGCGCCGCACGGAAATCATCGAAGCGGAGGTTGAGGTCGAAGACGAAGATCTCATCGAGCGCGTCGAGATGGCCGTCACCGTGACACATGCCGGCTATATCAAACGCACGCCGCTGGCCGATTATCGCGTGCAGGGCCGTGGCGGCAAAGGGCGTTCCGGCATGGCGACGCGTGACGAGGATTTCGTCACGAATATTTTCGTCGCCAACACGCATGCGCCGATGTTGTTCTTCTCCTCCACCGGCATGGTGTACAGGATGAAGGTGTGGCGCTTGCCCGAGGCCGCGATTCAGGGCCGTGGCAAAGCAATGGTGAACATCCTGCCGCTTAAAGCGAATGAGCGCATCACCACCATTCTGCCGTTGCCCGAAGACGAAACAACTTGGGACAAATTCCAAGTGCTGTTCGCCACCAAAACGGGTGACGTACGCCGCAACGAATTGTCCGATTTCGCCAACATCAATCGCAACGGCAAGATCGCGATGAAATTGGAAGAGCAAGACGGCATCGTCGGTGTGCAGCTTTGCACCGAGCGCGACGACGTTCTACTCACCACGCGCGCCGGCAAATGTATTCGCTTCGTCATCACCGATATCCGCGTGTTCAAGGGCCGGGAATCCACCGGCGTGCGCGGCGTCAAACTGGCGTCGGGCGATGAAGTTGTCAGCCTGTCGCTGCTCAACCATTCGGATGCCAGCACCGCGGAATCGCGGGCTTACTTGAAGCAGGCCAGCGCTGCGCGCCGCGCAGCCTTCGGCGATGCCGCGGCCGAGACGCCCGTGGAAGACGACGCCGAAGACATTTCCGACTCCGGTGAAGAGGCGAATTTAAGCGCCGAACGCTATGCCGAACTGGGCGGCAACGAGCAATTCGTGCTGTGCGCCTCCGAACAGGGTTTTGGCAAACGCAGCAGCTCTTACGAATATCGCGTCACGGGACGCGGCGGCACCGGTATCGTGGCGCTCGGCATGTCGAAAAAGAACAACGCTGTCGCAGGAGCGTTCCCGGTGGAAGAGGGCGATCATCTGATGCTGATCAGCAATCAGGGCCAAACCATTCGCGTGCCGGTTGCGGGCATCTCGATCATGAGCCGCGGCACGCAGGGCGTCACACTGTTCAAGGTCGATGAAGGCGAACGCGTCGTCTCGGTGGAGCGGATCGCGGATTCCTCTGAATCGGCTGAATCCGAAGGTGAGGAATAGACGTGGCAAGCCGGGGGGCGAAGGACACAGGTAAAGGCCAGCGCGATAAAAGCAAACGCGATGGCGGTAACCGCATTGCGCTATATCCCGGAACGTTCGATCCGGTGACGCTCGGGCACATGGATATCATCGCCCGCGCCGTGAAGCTGGTGGATCATCTCGTGATCGGCGTAGCCGACAATCCTTCCAAGTCGCCGCTCTTTCCTATGGCGCAGCGTGTGAAGATGCTGGAGCAAGAAACCGCGAGCTTGGCTGGCGCGGGTCGCGCCACGATCTCGGTGCGCACCTTCGATTCATTGCTTACGCAATATGCGTCCGAGATCGGCGCGCGCATCATCATTCGCGGCTTACGTGCGGTATCCGACTTTGAATACGAATTCCAAATGGTCGGCATGAACCAGCGCTTGGCGCCGGATGTCGAAACCGTTTTCCTGATGGCCGATCCGCGTCATCAGGCCATTGCCTCCCGGCTGGTGAAGGAAATCGCGGTTTTAGGCGGCGACGTGTCGTCGTTCACCAGCCCGTCTGTCGCCAAGGCGCTGAAGAAGCGTGTGGCGGAGATGAAACGCAAATAAGCCGCATCAGTACCAAGGCCCCTGGATCGGAAAGCTTTCGATCCGGCCGACCTTGTTGGCGGCCGCTTTCACATCGGCGCGCGCCTGCACGAGTTTCCAACGGCGTTCGAGTTCGGTTTCGAAGGCTTGCAGCGTTTGGGGCTCCGCGAAATTCTGCAGATCCATCAGTGCGCCGTTGCGCATCTCGGGATCTTGAAGCTGGCGGATATAGCTTTGGGCCGCGCCATCGATATCATTGCCGCACAATTGTGACTGCACATAGGCGTGCCAACTGTCAGAGGCATGAGCCTTCATGAAGTCCATGGCTTTCGCATAGCCCGCCTTGTCGCCATTCTGCGCATACGCGCACGCGAGAACATTTTGGTACTGCATCGCCCCATAGCCCGATATGGCGCCGGATTGCACGTCTTCGACGGCATCCAAGGCCTCCTGCGGGCGTCCCAAGCTGTAGTAGCTGTCCCCCAAATTGATTGCTTGGCTGACATTCACGCCGCCGCGTTCCGGTCTGCGTGCTGCACGGATCATAATTTGCAGGGACTCGTCGCTGCGCCCAAGCTGCGCGAGCGCGATGCCCCGGGTGTTCATCGCCCAGGTGAGTTGATCTGGTGCATCGCTGTATGGGCTCTTGCCGCCATCCGTCGGTGTGGCCTTGGCGATCGCATCATCGAGAAGCTTCAGAGCATCGTCAGCTTTGCTTTGCCGCAAAAAATCCATGGCGCGTTCGTTAATGCCGATGAGCAGCGCCGGGTTCGCGGCGGAATCGTGTGCCAAATTCTCGGCGTGGCGGCTTTCCGCCTTCGCGATATCAAAATCGCCGGGTGATGCTTGCGTGATGGCATCGAAGCGTTTGTCGACGGCCATCTGTGAGAGGACGAGCGGGTCGGTGATCTGCTTTGCGATGAGGGCTGCGTCAGTGATTTGATCTTTTTCCAGACGGTAGCGAACAAGATCGAACCGGAATGCGTCGATAGACAGGAATGGATTGGTGGGTTGCCAATTGTCCTTGAAGAGCGATTCCAGCAATGCGGCTTTGCGATTGGCGCCGTCTGGTAACGTCGCAGCTGCGCTTACGAGTTGCAGCACGCCATCGTCGGAAATTTGCGGCAGCGTCCGGGGCCATTTGTCGGCGATGACGTAGAGGCAATAGACGCTGTCGTCGGTCTTGTGGAGGCTGCTGGCGGCGAGGAGCCGCAAAAACCAATCGATGCCGGTGGCTTCGTCCATCTCCGCCGCTGGCCGAAGCCCTTCATAGGCCGCGTCCAGTTTGCCGGTTTGAAGGTTGCTTGAGCCGTAGATCAGCAGTGCGGCATGGCGTTCGGCGGACGTCAGTTGAGAAAAGTTTGGGCTGTGAATGACATCTTGCAGCGTCTTCACCGCACCGGCGGCGTCACCTTCCTGCGTTTGGATGGCGCTGGTGCGCAACGCCTGCCGTATTGCGTCCACGTTGGGGACGGCGGTCGCGGGCGTAGACACAATGTCCGCTGGCGCGGGCGGCGCGAGCACGCAAATGAGCGAGAAAATCACGCTGAAAGCGCAGAAAACGCTTTTTGTTCCCGAACTCTGTCTCATTTGCCAATTACCATACTTCCGCTAAAATACCGTGGGGAAGCAAAGACGTGCATCGCGCGCGCTGCCCATTCGTGGCGGCTGGAGAACAATATATGACCGAAAAACTCAATATGGAACTCAAGGACGGACGCGTGGTCATCGAACTGCGTTCCGATTTGGCGCCCAACCATGTGGCGCGCATCAAGGAGCTGACCGCGGAAGGCTTCTACGATGGCGTCGTGTTTCATCGCGTAATCCCGGGCTTCATGGCCCAGGGCGGCGATCCGACGGGCTCGGGCATGGGCGGCTCCAAGAAGCCGAACCTGAAAGCGGAATTCTCCAAAGAGAAGCATCTGCGCGGCGTCTGCTCGATGGCGCGCTCATCCAATCCGGATTCCGCCAACAGCCAGTTTTACATCTGCTTGGCCGACGCACCGTGGCTCGACAACCAATACACGATCTGGGGCAAGGTTGTGGAAGGCATGGAGCACGTCGACGGGATCAAGAAGGGCGACGAAGCCAACAACGGCTCCGTCAAAAACCCCGACAAGATCGTGAAGATGACGGTGGCTGAATAGCTGTTCCTCCCCGGTGTCATGGCCCGCGCCCCCGACTTAATCTGGGGAAAGCGGGCCACCCAGGTGATCGTCGCGATCAGACATCGGGAAACTGAATAACGGCTTCGGCTTATGCGTGTAGACCTTTTCGATTTCGAGCTGCCGCAGTCGCACATCGCGCTGCGCCCCGTCGAGCCGCGCGATGCGGCGCGGCTTCTGGTCGTGCGCCCCGATGGCACGCTCGAACACTGCCATGTGCGCGATCTTCCTGAATTGCTGCGCGCAGGTGACACGCTGGTCGTCAACGACACCAAGGTGATTCCGGCGCGTTTGTCGGGCCGCCGTTTGGCGCGCGAAGAAGGGGCGGTGGATTCCAAGATGGAGGTCACGCTGCACAAGCGCGTGGGTCCGTCGCGCTTCCTGGCGTTCGTGCGTCCCGCCAAACGCTTGAAGCCCGGCGACGTTCTGGTGCTAGGCGAAGATCTTCGCGCTGGCGTAATCTCACGCGAGGCTGGCGAGATCACATTGGAATTCGAACTCGCCGGTGCCGCGTTGGATGCGGCCATTGCCGGGCAGGGCGCTATGCCGCTGCCTCCCTATATCGCATCGAAGCGCAAGCCGGACGCGCAGGACATCGCCGATTATCAAACGGTCTATGCCCGCGAAGGAAACTCGGTGGCCGCACCCACGGCCGGGCTCCACTTCACGCCCGAAGTGTTGAACACGCTTTCTGCGCGTGGGATCGCGCGCGAGCACGTCACGCTGCACGTTGGCGCGGGCACATTTCTCCCCGTGAGCGCGGAAGACACCGCCGATCACAAGATGCACTCGGAATGGGCTCAGATCTCTGCTCAAACGGCCGTACGTCTGAACGAAACGCACGCGCGCGGCAGGCGCATCGTTGCAGTGGGCACCACGGCGATGCGCACGCTGGAAAGTGCGACGAATGACGACGGCACCGTGAAACCGTTCGAGACCGAAACCGATATCTTCATTACGCCTGGCTACCGCTTCAAAGCGGTGGACGTGATGCTGACGAATTTCCATCTGCCGCGCTCCACGCTGTTCATGCTGGTCAGTGCCTTTGCCGGCACGGAGCGCATGAAAGCCGCTTACGCGGAGGCCATTGCGAAAGCCTATCGCTTCTATTCCTATGGCGATGCCTGCCTTCTATTTCGAGAGAATTCATGAGCGGTTTCGGCTTCGACCTGTTGGGCCAAGATGGTGCTGCGCGCACCGGCGCGGTGCGCACGTTGCGCGGCCATATCCGCACGCCGGCCTTCATGCCGGTCGGTACGGCCGCTACCGTAAAAGCGTTGTTGCCTGAGAACGTGCGTGCGACCGGCGCGGAAATTCTGCTGGGCAACACCTATCATCTGATGTTGCGTCCCGGCGCCGAGCGCATCGCCCGATTGGGCGGCCTGCACAAATTCATGGACTGGCCCCGGCCGATCCTTACGGACTCGGGCGGCTTCCAAGTGATGTCGCTGTCCAAGCTGCGCAAGATCACGGAAGAGGGCGTGCGGTTCAATTCGCACATCGATGGGGCGGAATATTTCCTCTCGCCCGAACGCGCGATGGAAATCCAAGGTCTGCTCGGCTCCGACATTCAGATGGTGCTGGATGAATGTCCGGCCTTCGGCGCCTCCGAATCCGATATCGAAAAATCGCTGGCCATGTCCATGCGTTGGGCGAAGCGCTCCAAGGACGCGGTCGGCGGGCGCGACGGCCATGCCTGTTTCGGCATCGTGCAGGGCGGGGTTTTTCCACACCTGCGCCAGCGCTCTGTGGCTGAACTGACCGAGATCGGCTTCGACGGTTACGCGGTCGGCGGGCTGGCCGTGGGCGAGGGGCAGGTGGCGATGTTCGAGACGCTGGACGCCACGACACCGCATATGCCGAAGGATCGTCCGCGCTACCTTATGGGCGTCGGCAAGCCGGACGACATCGTCGGCGCGGTGCTGCGCGGCATCGATATGTTCGACTGCGTGCTACCGACCCGCTCAGGCCGCAACGGCCAAGCCTTCACCTGGAACGGCACGGTGAACCTGCGCAACGCCCGCCACGCCGAAGACACCGGCCCGCTCGATCCCGAATGCCGCTGCCGGGCCTGCGCGTCGTTCTCGCGGGCCTATCTGCATCACGTGGTGAAGGCCAACGAGATCATCGCCTCCACGCTGCTTACCTGGCACAATCTGGCCTTCTACCAGGATCTGATGGCGGGCCTGCGGGCGGCCATTGCACGGGGCGGCGTGACGGCCTTTGCGGCCGGTTTCCTGGCCCGCTACAGAGCCGGGGAGAACGAGGCAACCACCGAAAACGGCGGTTGACCCAAGGCCTTCCGGCCCCTAAGGGTCTCCCCCTTGGGGCCCGTAGCTCAGCGGTAGAGCAACGGACTTTTAATCTGTAGGTCGATGGTTCGATTCCATCCGGGCTCACCAACAAAATCAAAGCGTTAGACGCCAAATTTCGGGTCTTACGCGGAGTGCCGCGCAGCGCTTTCCGGCTCTCCAAAGTCGCGAATCTGACCGCTCACTTCTTCACATATTTCAGCAGCGAATCCCCGCCGCCGACTTCCGCGATGTAGATCGCGCCCTGTGCGTCCACGGCGATGCCGTGCGGATGCGTCAGCCCGCCGATGTGATCCTGGATCGTGCCATCGGCTTTGGCGACATAGACCGAGTCATCGTCGGCCCCGCCGGTGACGTAAAGCGTGTCGTTCTTACCCACGGCGATGGCGCCCGGCGCGTCGAACTGCGTCATCTGGCCGAGATACTTCCCGTCCTGATCGAAGATCACGACCCGTTTGTTGCCGCGGTCGCAGACCAGCAACTGGCCTTTGGAATTCATCGCAAGGCAGTGGGGGCCATTCAGCTGACCGTCGCCCTTACCCCTGGTGCCCCAGAATTTGATGAGCTTGCCGTCTTTGGAGAACTGCATCACGCGGGCGTTGCCGGGCGTCTTGGTGTCGGCGCCGCCCACATTCTCGCCATCGCTAAGGAAGATGTCACCGTTGGGTGCTTCCACGCCCGCGCTCACGCCGTGAAAGGCATCGCGGGAATCGTTGTCTCCGATGACGTCCTTTTGGCCCAGCGTCAGCAGCAGCTTTCCGTCGGCCGAGAATTTGTAGACGACCTCGCCATCGCGGTCCGTCGCCCACACCGAGCCATCACGTGTGGTGAAGATGCCGTGTGCGGTTTTGAACATGCCTTCGGCAAAGCTGTTCAGATATTTTCCGCCCGCATCGAACACCATGATCTTCGATGTGGGTTTCTCACGCTGGAGGGCATAGATGCGGCCCTTCGCATCGATGACGACGGACGACATCGCGCCCCATTTTTCGCCGTTGGGAAGCTGCGTCCAATTCTCGACCGGCTTGTAACCGCTGGCTTCCTCGGCGTTCGCGAAGGCGAGGGTGCCGAGAACAAGGCGTCGGAAGCCAACGACAAGCGGAACTCGGCGGAGGCGGCCGCGCAACAGCGCATCGCCACGCTCGAACGATCGCTGCTGGCCTCGGTCAACGAGGTGCA